>DASXWX010000312.1:0-5661 GCA_036503395.1 Candidatus Limnocylindrales bacterium | reverse complement strand
GGCGGCTTGCTCTCGGTGTGACGATCGCGATCGCGCTCACGGGAACGATCGCGACGCTTTTCGCGGCCGCCGCCGTCGGCAACGACCTGGCCCTCCGGGGCCGCCCGGCAGTCACCTCCCGCTTCGGCCCGACCGACCCGTCGCTGCCCCTGCCGGACTGCGACGACCCGCTCGTCGTCCCGGCGTCCGCCGTCGTCTCGATCGACCTCGACGGCGACATCGACGGTCGCTCCCTCGGCGACGTGAGCGTCGAGGGGACCCGCAACGGCACCAGCGCGCGGGCGGAGCTCACCGTCGCCACGACGATCGATCTCGATCGCCGGGGGGCCGCGGTTGTCGCCGGATCCGCCTGGCTCCTGCGCGGCGGGACCTGGCAGCAGGCACCGCTCGGCGCGACCTCGCGCGACCTCGCCCTCGACGACGTCGTCGTCCGCGAGGCGCTCGCGACGACCGACCGCGCGGCCGCCGAATCGGTGGGCGACGAGTTCGTCGAGGGCGCGCGGGCGCGCCATTGCCGCCTCGCGATCGACGGGACGGCCTTCCTGCGGGCGTTCCCGGCGACGGCCCTGATCGTCGGCGCGGTCGATCTCCATCGCTGGCGGGGCGAGCTCGACTACTGGGTATTCGCCGACCGCGGCGTCGGCCGACTGACCGGCTCGATCAACGGCGACGCGGCAGGACTGCCCGCGAGCGGCATTCTCGGAACGGTTCGCGTCACCCTCACGAGCGTTGAGCGCGGCACCGACGTGCAAGTCGAGCATCCGACCTGATGGGTGACGGGCCGCGAAGCGAGGGCAAGCGCGACCGGCTCGCCCGGTTCTACCGCGTGCTGTCGGTGCTCCAGGCCCACGGCGAGCAGGGTGTTCGGGTCGAGGAGATCGCCCGCCGCGTCGGCACGAGCAAGCGCACGACGTACCGCGACCTCATCGCGCTCGAGGGCGAGCTCGGGATCCCGGTCTGGAGCGACGGTCGAGGGACGTGGGGCGTCGAGGGCGAAGGGTTCCTGCCGCCGCTCAAGCTCACGCTAGACGAGGCGATGGCCGTCGTCGTCTCGGCCCGGCTCATGACGCGCTACGCCGACACCTACGATCCCGATCTCGCGGCCGCATTCCAAAAGCTGGAGGAGGGCCTGCCCGCGCCCCTCCGCGACCACGTCGAGCGCACGCTCGCCGCCCTCGCCGCGCGTCCAACCGCCGAGTCACACGCGCGGCACGTCCACCAGCTGACCCGCGCCTGGGCGGAGCGTCGGATCGTGACGTTTCGGTACCGCCCCGCGCGTTACGAGGAGCGCGGTCCGTCCGCGCCGCGGCCGCGCGAGGCGCGGGTCCGGCCGTACCTCCTCGAGCCGTCGGTCCAGACGCACGCGCTCTACCTCATCGGCTTCGACGAGACCCGCGGCGCGCTCCGGACGTTCAAGGTCGAGCGGATCGAGGACCTCGCTGTCACGGGCGAGATGTTCGACGAGCCGCCCACCGACGAGCTCGCCGCCCAGCTCGGACGGGCGTGGGACATCATCGCGGACCAACCCCCGACCCAGGTCGTGCTCCGCTTCGCGCCCGCGGTCGCGACCCGCGTCGCCGAGACGATCTGGCACCCGTCGCAACGAACGGAAACCGGCGACGACGGCTCGCTCCGCTGGCGGGCGACGGTCGCGGGGACGATCGAAATCAGGCTCTGGATCCTCTCCTGGGGCGCGGACGTGGAAGTCCTCGAGCCGGCCGAGCTGCGGTCGGACGTCGCGGCGACGCTCGCACGGGCGGCCGGCCTGTACCCCGATTAAGGCGCGACAATCGAGGCGTGCCGCCCCGTCATGCCTTCGCCGCGGTCAACCTCATCAGCGATCCGATCCACGGCTATCTCGAGCTGACGAAGCGGCTGACGGCGGCCGAGTCCGTCGCTGCCCGTCTGCCCGCCGAGGACGCCGCCGAGGAGGACCTCCTCGACACCGCCTGGGTCCAGAGGCTGCGCCGGATCAGCCAGCTCCAGAGCGCCCGCTGGGTCTTCCCGACGGCCGAGCACAGCCGCTTCACCCACGGCCTCGGGGTGATGCACGAGGCGGGGCTGTGGGCCCGGTCGCTCTATCCGTCACTCCGCGAGGCGCTCGCCGAGGCGGCCGCCGAGGACCGGCAGGTCGCAGCGGCGCCGTCCGAGGGGCTCGTCGTCGAGACGCTCCGCGTTGCAGGCCTCCTCCACGACGTCGGTCACGGCCCGTTCGCCCACTTCTTCGACGACCACGTCCTCCGAACCTACGACGCGCCCCCGGATCCACGTCGGGCGGCCGGCAAGCCGCTCAGCCACGAGGACCTGAGCCAGCTCATCGTCGAACGCGAGCTCGGCGGGCTCATTCGCGCCCTTCGTCGCGCGCCGGGCTCGGTGCCGGCCCGCGACGCCTTCGCCAAAGACGAGACGATCGACCCCGCCTGGGTCTCGTTCCTCGTCTCGAAGCCGGCCCTCGCCGACCCGACGATGCCGCGCTGGGTCCGCTGGCTTCAGCCGCTCTTCTCGGGCGTTTTCACGGTCGACAACCTCGACTACGTCCGACGTGACGCGTACCTCACCGGTGTCGCGATCGGGCCGGTCGATGCCGAGCGGCTTCGGCGCTACACGTTCGTCTCGGCTCGCGGGCTGACGCTCTACGAGCCCGGCCTCGGCGCCCTCGAGATGTTCCTGACGGCCCGGCTGTTCATGTATCAGCAGGTCTACTTCCACCGCACGGTACGGGCGATCGACCTCGATCTTGCGGAGGTGTTCGCGCCGTCGGTGCGGGCACTCTTCGGCGCGGGCTCGCCGGCCGAGCGGCTCGCGGACTACGCCGACCTCGACGAGTACGCCCTGCTCCACCGGGCCGCCCGTTGGGCCCGTGGCGACGGCGTCGTGCCGGACGGCGACGCGCCCGACCCGGGCGAGGGTCGGGTGGAGCGCTGGGTCGGCGAGCGGTGGCGCTCGATCCTGCTCCGGCAGCCGACGTGGCGGGCTGAGGCGGAGGTCCGGGCCGAGTACGAGGCGGGCCAAAGGCCCGACGACCGTATCGCGTCGCTCGGGTCCGACGAGCCCGGCCGGGTGAGGATCGACCTGGCCGAGGTGGACTCGCGCCCCGCCGACGCGACGACGACCGACCGCCTCCTCGGCGTCCAGGCCCGGGACGGCACCGACCTGCGGCTCTCCGACGCGCTCGCCCGCCTGCCGGCCTACGCCCTCATCGCGCGTCGCTACCGGCGGCTGGCGGCCTGAGTCGGTGCGGGCGGCGACGCCGGTCGCCAGGTCCCGCCGATCGCCCCCGCCGCGGCCGTTGCCTCGGAGGGGACGGTTTCGACCGTCGGACGTCGATGCGTCCCCGGGCAGGGAACGAAGCGACCTGCGACGGACGGATCGGGTGTCGCTCTTGGCCCTGAGAGGCAACGCCCGGGCATCAGGCTGCCGAAATCATCCCCTCGTGGACAACGTTGCGGGCGGAGCCGACGCCGACGGTCCGCTTCCGCTGGGCCGCGACGTGCGGAACGGCTCATGTAAGCGGCCGGTCCGGAGAACGCGAGCGCCGTCGGGCAGCACGAGGAGCGGGTCGATTCGGGCGATCTCGAAGCCCGGCGTCCGGAGCCTCCGTCCGATGTCGGGACGGATCGCGTAACGGGCCGTCTCGAAGGGGCTGAACAGGCCGTAGTGGACGTGGCACCCGGTGGCGTGCCCGGTGGCCCCCTCGTAGCCGACCAGCTGGCCGGCCCGGACTCGCTGCCCGACCCGCACGACGACCCGCTCGAAGTGGGCGTAGACGCTCCGGTAGCCGTTGCCGTCGTCGACGATGAGCGCGATCGGCAGGTCGTGCCAGCGGTCCTTGCGGTCGAGCCGGGCGTAGTAGGCGTCGAGTGAGCCGAGCCAGCCGATCCGGGCGTCGAAATGGCGACCCGCGGCGAGGACGGTGCCGGAGTGGGCCGCGACGACGGGTGCCCCGCAGAACGAGGCGATGTCGATGCCATCGTGGACGTTGGTCCGGCCGACGCGGAACGAGCCGTCGAAGAACGGACCGAACGGCAGCGTCAGGCGGCCCGTCGCGAGCGGCCAGCGGTAGCCGGTGAGCGACGAGGGATCGGCCGGCCGGGGCGACTCACCCACGCGCGCAGTGGGGCGGATCGGACCGGCCGGCGCGGTGGCGGCGTCGGCGGTGAGTGGCGTGAGCTCGGTCGGCGCGGAGATCGGCGGCGCGGCCGCGGCCGCGGCGAGCCCGTTCGCGACGACCGGACGCGACGCGGGCAACAGCCGGCTCGCGGCCGGGACGATCGCAAACGCCACTACGGCGGCGAGGAAGGCGGCGACGACAGGCAGGCGGTGACGGCGCATCGGCCTGGGGGGCACGACCGTTTGTGTATCACCGCGCGGTGGACCGCCGCAATCCGTCGTTGCGGGCCCACGCCCGGGGAGGATCAGGCCCGGACGAACTCGCGAACGGTGCCGTCGTGGAGCTCGACGATCCTGTCGGCGACGTCGAGCATCGCGGGGTCGTGGGTCGCCACGACCGCGGTGATCCCCTCGGCGCGGACCACGGCCCGGAGCAACGTCATGACCGCGTGGCCGGTGTCCGAATCCAGCTGGCCCGTGGGCTCGTCGGCGATGAGGAGCCGGGGGTGGTTGGCGAGCGCGCGTGCGAGGGCGACACGCTGCTGCTCCCCGCCCGACAGCTCGAACGGGCGATGGCGCGCCCGTTCGGCGAGCCCCACGAGCTCGAGCAGGTCCATCACCCGCCGGTCGCGCTCGCGCGGGTCGGCCCGGACGAGCCGGAGCGGGATCTCGACATTCTCGGCGGCCGACAGGATGGGCACCAGGCCGAAGGCCTGGAAGACGAAGGCGACCGTTCGGCGCCGGAACTCCACGAGGGCGGCCTCGCCGAGCGACGAGATCTCCTGGCCGTCGACGACGACGCTGCCCGCCGTCGGCCGATCGAGCCCGCCGAGGAGATTGAGGAGCGTCGTCTTGCCGCTCCCCGATGGGCCGCGGACGGCGAGGAGGCGGCCGCGACCGACCGACAGGTTCACGTCCCGGAGCGCGTGGAGGACGCCCTCGCCCGACGGATAGTCCCGGCTGAGGCCGGTGGCCGCCACCATGTCACCCGAGGGCGGCAGCGGGTAGTCGCGGCGCGACGCGGTCCCGAGCGCCGTCATCGCCGGGGCTCCGCCGGCCTGCCCGCGGGCTGGTCGTCGCCGGCGTTTCCGTTCCGGTTCCGGCCCGACCGATCCGGCCAGACGCCGACATGGTCCTCCTCGAGCCGGAGCCGGACCCGCCGTTCGAGCTCGAGCGCGTCGATGTGCGCCCGTGGCAGCTGGAGCCGGCCGGCGCGATCGAGGACCGCAAACTCCTCGGCGATGACGCGGTGATCGCCCTCGTCGGTCTGTTCGGTCCGGCGAAGGGTCTCGGTCGACGTCCGACCGTCGCGGATCGCCACGGTCCGGCCGACGTGCTCCGAGACGAGGGGGTCGTGGGTGACGACGACGACGGTCGTTCCGAGCTCGGCGTTCACCCGTCGCAGGAGCTCGAAGATCTCGACCGAGGTCTCGCTGTCGAGCTCACCCGTCGGCTCGTCGGCGAGGACGACCGACGGCTCGTTGGCCAGCGCGACCGCGATGGCGACCCGCTGCTGCTCGCCGCCCGAGAGGCGCTCGGGGCGATGGGTCG
>DASXWX010000311.1:0-4563 GCA_036503395.1 Candidatus Limnocylindrales bacterium | reverse complement strand
CACCCGACGTCCACCACGTCGCGTAGACGTCGTAGTAACCGGTGCCCTGGCCCTGGCCGTATCCGCCGCCCTGGCCGCCGTAATAGCCGCCCTGGCCGCCGCCGTACTGCCGGCCCTGACCGTATTCGTCAGCGCGGTCGTACTCCTGGTAGCCGCCGTGGCCGCGACGACCCTCGAACCGCCGACCGGTGTCCTGGCCCTGGCCGGAGTAGCCGCCCTGCATGGACTGGCGGCTGCCGCCGTAGCCCTGGCGGCCCTGACCGCCCTGGTACGAGCCCTGGTAGCCACCGCCCTGGTAGCCACCGGCCTGGTAATAGCCCTGACGCCCCTGGTAGCCCTGGCTGTAGTCGTCGTCGCTCGGGGTCGAGCGGTTCCAACCCTGCTGCCCGTAGCCGCCGGATCCGTAGTCCTCACGGCCGCGGTCGTCCCAGTCGTTCCAGCCGGAGCGTCGGCTCTCGTCCCACTGACGGGTGTCGTACCGGTCGCGCATGCTCCGCCTCCTTTGTCGCATTTCGTGGTCTCCCACGACGGTCGCGCGAGGCCCCTATGGCGTGGGTCCGAGGGCTCGGGGAGGGCCGTTACAGGCGCCTTGCATGGCGGTGACGTCCCCCGACCGGGTGCTAGGCGCGCTACCGGGCGACCGTCATCCTCGGTGCGTGAACACGGACGACCCGGGCGCCGACCGGTCCGACGCCGGCGTCGACTTCGCGGCCAGCGAGTTCGGACGAGGTCCGGGCACCCAGACCCGATCGACCTTCTCGTTCGGTGAGCGCGTCCACTGGCGGGCGCGGTTCGGGGCACCGGCGGGTTCCGCCCGACTCGAGGTCGTCACCGTCCGCGCCGACGACGGGTGGGAGCGCGTCGTGAGCGGCCACGAGCTGTGGCTCGCGCACCCGCGCGCATCGGATTACGCCGGCTGGCTCGACGAATCCGCCTACCGCTCGCCGGGCCGGTTCATCCTCCGATTCGTCCGGGGCGGCGAGGTCATCGCCGAGGGCGAGTTCGAGGTCGTGGCGGCGTCGCCGCGGCCACCTGCGCAGGGGCTCATCGTCCACTAGGCCGCGGCCGCCCCGCTCCGAAACCCTTCCGCGTGCGCGCAATGCCGTCGCAATGTCGCCGCCGCCGGATGTCATCGGAACGTTACTTGTCGGCCCCGAACTGTTCCCGGCACTATCGAGCGACGTGCCCGCGCGGCGCGACGCCCGATCGATCGAGGCGCGGACGAACAGGACCTGGCCCGTATTCCGAGTGCGCGAAACCCAGCCGGTCACCATCCGCACGATTCCGTCGAACGACGGCGCGTTCGTCGCGCTCGTCGACCGGATCACCGGCGACGAATCGTTCGCCTCGCCAGAGGCGCTGACCAGGCGGCTGCGCCGGCTCTTCCCGCGGGCGCTCGTCCGCGACCGCGCGCTCTCCGGCGAAGGCCCCGTCTGGTACGTCTACCGCGACGGGAGCTGGCGGCCCGACGTGAATGGACCGTGGTGGACGCAGGCTGGTCTGCCGCGCCTCGTGGTCGACGACGGCGGCCGGCTCGTGGATGCGAACCACCTCGCTCTCGGCCTCCTCGGCCTCACGGGCGACGATCTCCCGATCGCCGCCGTCGAGCTCGTCGCTCCCGGGACGCTGCCGGACGCGACCGCGCTCTTCGGGATCGTCCGGCGCGGACACGAGCTGAACGCCACGGTCCTGCTCGCGCCCCGCGGCGGCGAGGTGATCGCCGTCGATCTGCGGGCGCAGCGCGACGGGCGCGGAGTCGTCGGGGTGTTTCGACTCGCGTCGGACGTCGACGTGCAGGTCGTCGGCGAGACGGTGGGCGCGGCGGGAATCTCGTGGCACGGACGGGGCAAGGTGCCGACCCTCGAGACCCACCCGGTCGAGGACGTCGTCTTCCGCCAGTACGCGTCCGAGCTCCTCGCGTCGCTCGGCGACGCGACGCCCGAGCGCCTCGAGCTCGCCCTGCGCCGTCTCTACCCGCACACCCGCGTCCGGCGTATCGACGGCGACGGGCCCTGGCAGGTGATTCGCGAGGCGGGTCCGGACGAGGCGAGCGTCCATTGGTGGCGCGACGAGTCGCTGCCGCGCATCCGCTATGACATGCGCGGCCTGATCCTCGAAGCGAACGCGCCCGCGAGCAGGTTCCTCGGCCGCGACGAGCTCGTGGGCCATCACTGGCAGGAGTTCGTCACGCCCAATGCGACCGACGACGTCGGCCCGGTCCTCGAGATCATCCGCCGGACGGGCGTCGCGATCTCGCGCTTCCGGATGCCCACCGGGGACGGCGATCTGGTCGAGTTCGACTCCTACACGACGGCCGATGGGGACACGCTGACGACCGTCATGCGGCCTGTCTGACAGCCGACTGCAAGCGGCGCCCGCCTCTTCTCACCCGCCGTCGCGCCATGGGCGCAGGGACGATGGGGGGCAGAGAAAGGAGCCAACCATGCAGCAGACCATGGGGACGACCAGCAGCCAGCACGAGATGCACGACGGAGAGGACTTCGTCTGCCCGAACTGCGGCTGCGAGATCATGCTCAAGCACCACGGCGATCCTGCGAAGATGCAGCGGATGGACGCCTTCACCTGCTGTTGCGGGACGAAGATGGTCCCGGAGCACCCCGAAGATCGCTGAGCGCTCGGGTGGGCTCCCGGAGGGCGAGCCCGCCCCGCTCTCTCTCGATGCGCTCGAACCGCTCGTCGGCAGCTGGTCCGTGGAGACCGAGGCCGGCGGGCGAACGGTTGCGACCGGATCGTCGACCTTCGAGTGGGTCGAGGGCGCGCTCTTCCTTCGCCAACGCTCCGACGGTCGGCCGCTCGAGGGTGCGCCGCGCGAGTGGTTCGACCACTGGCCGCAGCCGTCCACGATGATCATCGGCCTCGACGAGACGGCCCGCGAATACGCCGGCCTGTACGCCGATGCCCGCGGCGTCCGGCGGGTCTACCGGATGCTCTTCACCTACCCCGTGTGGACCTTCTGGCGCGAAGCGCCCGGCTTCCACCAGCGCTTCACCGGCACGTTCTCCAACCACGGTCGCACGATCCGCGGCCGGGGCGACGTCTCGCCCGACGGCCACAGCTGGAGCAACGACGTGGAGCTCACGTACCGACGGCGCTGAGCGCTCGTCGGTCTGTCAGCGCTGGGGAGCCGGCCGATTGGTGCCGAGGCGCGGGACGGCGAGGGCGACGAGCCCGCCGAGGATGCCGAGGACGATGAGGCCGACGCGGACGCTCGCGCCGGGCCCGAAGCCGAACAGCGCGTCGACGCTCCAGGCGCCCGCCCCGAGGAGCAGGATGGCGATCGAGCCGAGCCCGAGGGAGAGCGGGAACTCGTAGCCGCCCTTGCCGTTGAAGAACCCGTTCTGCCAGTGGACGTGGCCGATGATCACGACGCTCTGGGCGATGAGCGCGGCCGCCGCGAGCGGGGTGAGGATTCCCACCGCGACGAACAGGCCGCCGCCGAGCTCGATGAGGCCGGAAAGGCCGGCGAACAGACCGGTCGGCCGGAAGCCCATCTTCGCCATCGCCGCGCGCCAGCCCTCGAGGCCGGGTCCGCCCCACCAGCCGAAGACCTTCTGGGCGCCGTGCGCCGCGAACGTGAGCCCGACGCCGAGCCGGAGAAGCAGCAGGGCTGCGTCGAACGTATCCATGAACCGAAAGCCTCCCGGGCCGAGCGCCCGATCCGGTGCCGCGCCTCCCGACGTGTCGCGCCGGTGTCGTTGTATGCGCAACAACTCGGGTAAGCCTACGGCCAAGTCTCTATGCCGTCAAGCAAACTCAGGCACGACAGGGCGGCACGCAGAAAGCGGCGGGCCGGTCCATGGTGACCGGCCCGCCGGGGAGGGTGCGTCCGCGCCGCCGGAACCCGCGCTGAGCGGCTCCGGACGGAGATTCGGGGCTCGACGATGCAATCGTCCACCTGCCGCGCGCGATCCCCGATGCCGCCCTCGAGCTCGAGGAGCGGCTGGCGCCGGCCTCGATCAGGTCCCGCCGACGCTGACGGCTCACTGCTGCTCAGCCGCCAGCGGCGACCCGGCGCAACGTGCAGGCGACCTCGAAGTCCTCGTACGTCCCCGTGCGGACCGTTCGTGCATGGCCGGATTCGATCCGGGTGAGCCCGAGGTGCTCCGTCCGCCAGTCCCCGCCGATCGCGAATGCCACGAGCGCGGCGCGGCACATCAGCCGTCCGGCGTCGAGGTCGGCGACCCGCCGCTCGAGCTGGGCGAGGATCACGTACGGGCCGACGTCGACCACGATCCCCTTGTCGATCCGCGGCCGTGACGCCGCGCGCGTGCGTCCGATCGCGATCAGCCGACCCGGCTCGAGCACCAGGCGCGCCAGATCGGTGACGTTCGCGCCGTCGAGTCGCAGCACGATCGCGTCATCGATCGCGATCGTCGAGCTTGACGCGATGACCTCCCGCTCGAGGCCACGCTGCGAGCTGACCGACCCGGCGACGACCTCGGACGCGGTCAGGGCGACGACGGAGACGGCTTCGGCCGGCGCGCCGCGGGCTCCGGCGGTCTCGCGCGGGCGACGAAATCGGAGCACGACCGCATTGTCGTC
>DASXWX010000310.1:0-3365 GCA_036503395.1 Candidatus Limnocylindrales bacterium | reverse complement strand
ACCAGCCTCTTCGATGCCGCGACGACCGGCGGCGGAGGGGCCGCCGGGGCGCACGGGACGCCGCCCGGCGCCGAGGCCCGGGGGGACAACCCGCTGACGAACCGCCACGGGATCGAGTGGGTCGTCCTCATCGACGACCGTGGAACGCACGAGCCCCTCGACCCTCAGACCTCGTGACGGCCGGCTGAATCAGCTCGGCGCGGCGGTCGGCGCAGCGGTCGGAGGTGGAGTCGGCTCGGGCGTCGGCGGAGCGGTCGGCTCGGGCGTCGGCGGAGCGGTCGGAGGCGGCGTCGGCGTCGGCGTCGGCGTCGGCGTCGGAGGCGGCGTGGGCGTGGGCGACGGGGTGGGCGACGGGGTGGGCGAGGGCGTCGGCTCGGGCCCCTGCGACACGACGTACGACACGCGCGTGCCCTGGCCGACGGCCACGCCCGCGCCCGGGTTCGTGCTGACGATCGAGCCCTCGGGGATCGCGGGATCGAACCCGACCGAGCGCGTCCCCACCTGGAGGCCCGCGGCGGCGATGGCGTTCAGGGCGTCCGCCTCGGGCAGCCCGACCACCGGCGGAACCGTCACGATCTGCTGACCCGCCACGACGGTCACGTTGATCGTCGACCCCCGGTCGACGCTCGTGCCCGCGGGCGGATCCTGACTCGTGATCGTGCCCTCGGCCTGGCCGCTGCCGGCCGGCACGAAGGACGTCGCGAGGATCTGGAGTCCCTGCTGGGCCGCCGCGGCCTGAGCGGCCGGGAGGGTCTGACCGACGAAGCTCGGGACGCTCACCTGCGTCGTCGTCGGCGTCCGAGGCCCGGACAGGAGCTGGAAGGCCAGGAACGCGACCACGGCGAGCACGAGGAGGGCCAGGAGGCCGCCGACCCACGGCCAGATCCCCGGACCAGCGGGCTCTTCGTCCTCCTCGACGACCGGCGGCGGAACCGCGCGCCTCGCGGCCGGCGGCGTTCCCGCCGCGGTCTGGCCCGCGTACGCATCCGGCCCGTACGGGATCGGTCCGACCGGGGCGGAGCGGGCGACGCCGGAGGCGACCGTGGCCGCGCCGGTCGCGCCCGCGAGCCCGTCAGCCGAGGCGTCGACCGTCGCGGCAGCCGCGTTGAGGGGCCGGCCGGCGCCGTATGCGTCCAGCGCATCGGCAAACGCGTCGGCGGATGGAAACCGGTCGACCGGGTCGCGAGCCAGCGCGCGCCGGACGATTGCGTCGAGCTCGGCCGGGATGCCGGGCCGGGCCTCGGATGGGGCGGGGATCGGGCCCTGGAGCCGCGCCATCGCGACGCCGGCTGCACTGTCCCCCTCCCACGGTCGGCGTCCGGTGAGGAGCTCGTACAGGACGATACCGAGCGAGTAGACGTCCGACGCCGGCGTCGCCGCCTCGCCCCGGGCCTGCTCGGGGCTGAAGTAGTGGACCGAGCCGAGGGTCGTGCCGGGCAATGTCAGCTGGGCCTCGGCCATCGCCCGAGCGATCCCGAAGTCGCCGACCTTCGGCCGGCCGTCCCGCGTCAGCAGGACGTTGCCGGTCTTCATGTCGCGGTGAACGATGTCGCGGGCGTGCGCGGCGGCGAGGCCGCGGGCAATGGCGGATGCGAGGCGCGCTGCCTGACGCGGCGGCAGCGGCCCGTTTCGACGAACGAGCGTCGCCAGGTCTTCGCCGTCGACCAGCTCCATCGCGATGTACGGGCCGGCCGGATCGTCGCCATAGTCGTAGACGCCGACGACGTTCGGGTGGTTGAGCGACGCCGCTGCCTGCGCTTCCTGGCGGAACCGGGCGAGGAAGGCGGGATCGTTCCCGTACTCGGCCCGCAGGACCTTGATCGCCACGTCGCGGTCGAGCTGCCGGTCGTGCGCCCGGTAGATCGTCGCCATGCCACCGCGCCCGAGCAGCTCGATCAGCCGGTAGCGGCCGCCGAGGGTGCTGCCGATCTCCGCCACGTTCGGTACGTTCCCTCTCGCCCGCCTCAGCCGCCGCGGCGCCGGATCGCGGCCGGCGCCACTACAGCCTCAGGCCGTGCAGGTAGTCGCGGAACTCGCCGGCGAGATCCGGGCGCTGCAGCGCCAGCTCAACGGACGCCTTGAGCCAGCCCATTGTGGTGCCGGCGTCGTAGCGCGTCCCCTCGAACTCGTATGCGTAGACCGACTGCTCTTCCATCAGCGCCTCGATGGCGTCGGTGAGCTGGATCTCGCCGCCGGCGCCCTTCGGTGTCTGCTCGAGCTTGTCGAAGATCTTCGGCGTCAGGACGTAGCGGCCGATGATCGCGAGGTTCGAGGGCGCGTCGGCCGGCTCGGGCTTCTCGACGAGTCGGCTGACCCGGTGGAGGCGGGGGTCGCCGTCGGGGACGTCGTCGGGTGGCGTCCCGATCACGCCGTACCGTCGGGTCTGGTCCGGCGGAACCTCCATCACCGCGACCACGGAGCTGTGGGTCTCCTCATAGGCCTGGATGAGCTGGCCGATGCACGGGCGCTCACCGGCGACGACGTCGTCCGAGAGGATGACCGCGAACGGCTCGTGGCCGATCAGCTCCTTCGCGACGAGGACCGCGTGGCCCAGGCCGAGCTGCTCCTTCTGGCGGACGTAGGCGACCTGGGCGAGGTCGCTGATGTGGCGGATCCGCCGGAGCATCTCGACGTCGCCGCGCTGCTCGAGGAGCTGTTCGAGCTCGAAGTCGATGTCGAAGTGATCCTCGATCGCGCGCTTCTGGGACGAGGTGACGATGATGATCTGCTCGATCCCGGACGCGACGGCCTCCTCGACCGCGTACTGGATCACCGGCTTGTCGACGAGCGGCAGCATCTCCTTCGGCTGGGCCTTCGTCGCGGGCAGGAAACGGGTACCCCAGCCGGCGGCCGGGAGGACGGCTTTTCGGACGCGCATGATCCTTCGCGAGTTGGTTGTGGGCGGACCGCGAGTATACCGGCCGGTCTCGGGTGTCCCCGCCATCCGGGGCGGCACCGGCCCCGATCAGCCTCGGTCGACGGCCCCGACAGACGGGTTCGGGGCCGGTGCCAGCTCCGGCTCGGCAGTCACCCGCTCCCGTCGCGGACCACCAAGCCGGATCGAGGTGAACGGGATCCGGAACTCCCGGAACACGTCGATCGATACGAGGAAGCCGGCGAAGAGCAGGACGACGCCGACGAACTTGCCGAGTTGGAACCACTCGGTCGATCCGAAGAGGACGAGCGAGTCCGTGATCGTCGGCACGAATGCGCCGAGTGCGATCAGGAGTGTCGCGGGGGCGCGCGAATGGATCCGGCGAGCCGCCAGGGCGCGAACCGCGCCGGGCACCGAGGCCACGAAGTTGACGAGGATCGCGACCGGCGAGATCGCCAGGTTGAACAGGAAGTGGTCGCCCGGCTGGGTC
>DASXWX010000309.1:0-3740 GCA_036503395.1 Candidatus Limnocylindrales bacterium | reverse complement strand
GTCGCGGGCGGCGGCCCCGACGACGACGATCTCCGGCGCGGGGCTGGGGCCGTGGGCCGTGGATGCGTTCGCCTCGGGCGCGGTCACGCCGCGCTCCGGGAGCGCCCGGACCGCGGTGTATGCTCGGCCGCGCCGTGTACTACTACGAGCTCCATGAGGGCGACGAGGACCTCTTCAGCGACATCCTGCTCGCGCGTGAGGAGGAGATCGACCCGGACGAGTTCTTCGAGCTTGTCCAGTCCATCCGGCACCGGGTCCAGGACCGGTACGAGGACGATACGCTGATCGAGGCGATCGCCGTCGAGCTCGAGCGCGAGCACGGCTTCCGGGCCCTCTTCGACTCGCGTCTGACCGCCTCGGTCCACGTGTCGACCGAGGAGGAACAGAACTACATCACGCCGCTCGACGAGGAGGACGAGACGAACGGCGCCGACTACCGGGGCATCCTCGTCGACTTCGACTCCGAGGACCTCGGCCCGACGCACTAGGCTCGTGCGGCGACCCGGTCCCTATCGACTGAACAGGACCTCGATCACGTCGCCGTCGCGGACCTCGTAGGTCTTGCCCTCGCTGCGGAGCTTGCCGTGGCGTCGCGCCTCGGCGGTCGACCCGAGCGCCACCAGGTCGTCGAACGGAACGACCTCGGCACGGATGAAGCCGTGGGCGAGGTCGGTGTGGATCGCGCCGGCCGCGTCGACGGCGGTCGAGCCGGCCGCGATCGGCCAGGCTCGGACCTCGTCCGGACCGGCCGTCAGGAAGCTGATGAGGCCGAGCAGCTCGTACGAGAGCCGGATGACGCGGCCGAGGCTCGATTCGGTCAGACCGAGCTCGTCCATGAAGGCAGCGGCCTCGTCCGGCTCGAGCTCGCCGAGCTCCATCTCGATCTTCGCCGAGAGGGCGGCGACGAGCGTGCGCCCGTGCGGAACGGCCTCGCGAGCCCGCGCGACGAGGTCGTCGGCCCGGGCGATGTCCGCCTCGCCGACATTGAGCAGAACGAGAACCGGCTTCTCGGTCAGGAAGCGGAAGCCGCGGATGGCCTTGGCCTCGTCCGGGTCGAGCTCGACCTCGCGGATCGGCGTGCCTGCCTCGAGCGCCGCGTGGAGCCGGGCGAGGATCGCCTCCTCGCGCTCGTTGGACTCGCGCTCCGCCGGCGTCCCGTGCCGGCCCGACGTCCGAAGCCGCTCGAGCCGCCGCTCCGCGACGGCGAGGTCCGCCAGCACGAACTCGTCATCGAGCGCGCGCACGTCGCGGACGGGATCGACCGTGCCGGCGGGATGCGGCAGCGACGGGTCGTCCCAGGCACGAACGACGTGGACGAGCGCGTCGGCCTCGCGCAGCCGGGCCAGGTGCTCGGCCGGGAGCTCCTCCGTGCCGACCCGGCCGTCGTGCGAGGCCGGGGGCGCGGGCAGGTCGACGTACGTGACGTCGGCCTGGACGATCTTCCTGGGGGCGAAGATCTCGGCCAGCCGATCGAGCCGCGCGTCGGGCACCTTGACCGCGCCGACGTTGAGCGTCAGCGCACCGTAGCCGCCGGTCTGGGCATGGCCGCGTGTCAGCGTGTTGAAGACGGTCGTCTTGCCTGACCCGGCAAGCCCGACGATGGCGATCTGCACCGGCCGATTCTGCCGGACGTCCTAGTAACCGGCGGCCGGGTCGACGACGTTGAGGAGCGACTGGCCCCCGGCGTAGCGACGGAGGTTCGCGCAGAACAGCTCGATCGAGCGGTCGAGGACGCGGCCCGACGACCACGACGTGTGGGGGGTGACGATGACGTTCGATCGCTCGTAGAAGGGCGACGACGGCGGCAGCGGCTCGTCCCGGAACGCGTCGAGGACCGCGCCACCGAGATGACCCTGCTCGAGCGCCCGCAGGAGGGCGCGCTCGTCAACGAGCCGCCCGCGAGCGACGTTCACGAGCCACGCACCGGGCTTGAACTGCGCGAGCAGGTCGGCGTCGACGACGCTCTCCGTCTCGGCTGTCAGTGGCAGCGCGAGGACGACGAAATCGGACTCGGCAACGAGCTCCGGCAGCCGGTCCGGCCCGAGCAGCCGGTCGACCCGGCCGGGGGGCAGCTCGGCATCGCCGTCGAGCACGGTCTCGCCGGACGCGGCTGCCGCTTCCCCAGCCGCCTCCGGCCGGCGACGAACCGCCACGACCCGGGCGCCGAAGGGCGCGGCGAGGGCGGCGATCGCGCGACCGATCGAGCCGTAGCCGGCGATCCCGATCGTCACGTCGCGCAGCTCGGCGCCCTCGAGCGGCTGCCACGTCCGCTCGCGTTGAAGCTCGAGCAGCTGCGGCAGGCGCCGGCTGACGGCGAGGATCATCAGCAGGACGTACTCGGCAATCGGGCGGCTGAAGACCCCGCGCGCGTTCGTGATCACGAGGTCCCGCTCGCGCGACGCGGGCGTGAGCACGCGCTCCACGCCCGCCGACGCCGAGTGGACCCATCGCAGTCGCGGGGCGCGGGCGATGACACGATCGAACGTCTCGGCGGTCAGATAGCCGCGCAGCAGGACCTCGACGTCGTCGAGCGAGCCGTCGGCGTGGCCCTCGGTCGAGACCATCACGATCCGGGCGCCGGGCGCGGCCTCGCGGATGCGGTCGATGTCGCGGCCGCGATAGCGAGCCGACAGGATCGGGCTGAGCGCGATCGCCGCCGGAACGCCGTTCGGGCCCCGGCCCGGACCGGAAGGTGGCGGCGCGCTCATCCGGCCGAAGCCGCCGGCATGACGCGCGCGACCCACCGCTCGGGCGCCTCCAGCTCGTCGGGTCGGGGGAGCGTCTCGGGCGACTCCCACAGCCGCCGCAGCGCCTCCGACCCGCGGGCGCGGGCGATCGCCGCGACGAACCGCTCGCCCCGCTGGTACTGCTCGAGCTTGAGGTCCATCCCCGTCAGCCGCAGGATCGCCCGCTCCATCGGCGTGCGGCGGTTGCGGCGCTCGTGGAACCGGGCGCTGATCCGCTCGACGCCGGGCACCAGGTCACGCCCGACGTCGTCCATGACGTAGTCGCCGAACCCTTCCAGCAGCGCCATCACCGCCTGCGTCTCGCGGAAGAGCCGGCGCTGTTCCTCGCCCATGAGCCGCTCCAGCCAGTGACCCTCGCCCTCGCCCCGAAGGGCCCGACCGAGGGCGCGGAGCGCGTCGCGACCCAGCGTGTTCGCATCGCGCGAGAAGGCCGTGAGCTGCGCCTCCAGACGCTCGGCGAGGTACGGCCGGAGCCACGGATGCGACTCGAACTCGAACGCGTGGGTCGTCTCGTGGAGGGCGATCCACGTCCGAAACGGTACGAGAGGCACGTCGAGCACGCGGGCGGTCTGGCGGATGTTCTCCTCGACGAACAGAAGGCGGCCGGGGGTCGTCTCGGCCGAGAGCAGGGCGAGGTCGTACTGGCCGAGGACGCGTTGGCCCATGAACCCGAGGAGCAGGCCGAGCTGGCGGGTGGTGACCCAGCGGTTGGCGATCGCCATCGCCGCCTTGCCGAGACCGCCGCCGGTCGGGATCACCTGGTCGAGGAGCCTGGTCTCGAGCCGGCCGATGATCGCCTCGAAGGCGGTGACGTTGGCCCGGACCCAGCCGGCGCGGTCGACGACCGCGCTCCGCTCGACGATGCCTGGCAGCTCGACCCCGAGTGCGGTCTCGAGGGCGGGCACGACCTTCGCCATCGCCTCGGCGTAGGACGCCTCGGCGGCCTTCAGCTCGGCCGGCTCGAGGGCCCCGGGCGCGCGCCGAAGCCGGCCG
>DASXWX010000308.1:0-2138 GCA_036503395.1 Candidatus Limnocylindrales bacterium | reverse complement strand
TCCGATGCGGACCGGGGAGCCGCCGATCTCGACCGTCGTGGACGAGGCGTCGGACGGCGCCTCGCCGACGTTGATCGCGATCGCGAGAGTGTCCGCGGCGACGTCGTCCAGGTGGCCATCCAGGCGTCCGTCGAGCCCATCGACCCAGATCTCGATCCGGTCCGCGAGGTCGAGCCCGGCGGACCGGCGGAGATCCTGGATCGATCGCGTCAGCTCGCGCGCGTCGCCCTCGGCCCGAAGCTCGGGCGTGAGGTTCGTGTCGATCACGACGACCAGGCCCTCGTCGTGCGCCACGGCCGTGCCCGGTCGGGGCGTGGCCAGGATCTCGACCTCGTCCGGGGCGAGCGTCGCGCCGCCGATCTCGACCATCCCGTCGGGCCGGATCTCGAAGCGGCCCTCGCGGGCGGCCGCCATCACGGCCGGGATCTGCGGCCCGAGCCGCTTGCCGATCCTGGGCAGGAGCGGCTTGACCCGCCGTTCGACGAGCTCGGATTCGTCGTCGATGCGAACCACCTCGGCGACGTTGACCTCCTCGCGGACGAGCTCGAGGAGGGCGATCTCGTCGACGAGCGCCGCCGGGACCGCGAGCCACATCCGGGCCAGGGGCTGACGGGTCCGGATGCCGGCGTGGGCGCGGAGCGTCCGGGCCAGCTCGACGGCCCGCCTGACAAGCGTCATGGAGGCCTCGAGTTGCTCGTCTCGCCAGCCGCCGGTCTCGGCGGTCGGGAACCGCGTCAGGTGGACGCTCTCCGCCGCGCTCGGGACGGCCGCGGTCACGAGGTTGCGATACATCGCCTCGCTGACGAACGGGAGCATCGGCGCCGCGACGCGCGCGCCGACGACGAGGGCCGCGTGGAGCGTGGCGAACGCCGCGTCAGCGTCCGCCGGGTCGTCGTTGCGGCGCATCCGCTCGCGCGAGAGGCGGACGTACCACGTCGACAGGTCGTCGACGAAGGCACTGAACGCCTCCGCGGCGCCGCGGGCGTCGACGTCCCGGAGCCGGTCCTCGGCCCGCGCTGCCAGGCCCGCGGCTCGCGACAGGATCCACCGATCGAGCGCGCCCCGGTCGCGTCCGGCTGCCCGCGCCGATGCGACCGCCTCGTCGATTCCCTCCCGCGGCTGCCAGCCCGAAAGCCGCGCGTAGGTCACGAAGAAGGCGTACGCGTTCCAGAGGACGAGCAGCTCGCGACGCGCCTCGTCCGCGGCGTGCCAGCCGAAGAGGATGTTTTCCTCCGGCCGGGCCTTGGCGAAAAGCCAGCGCATCACGTCGACGCCCATTCGCTCGGCGGCCTCGTCGAAGTCGATCGCGTTGCCCGAGCTCTTGTGCATCGGCCGGCCGTCCTCGCCGAAGAGCGTCGCGTACCCGAACAGCTCCCGGAACGGCGGCTCGCGGCGGAGGACCGTGCTCATCGCGAGCATCGCGTAGAACCAGTTGCGGAACTGGCCGGGAAAGCTCTCGGTGACGAAGTCGGCCGGAAACCACTGCCGCCAGTAGCCCGGGTCCGTCCGGTAGTGGAGCGTCGAGAACGGGACGATCCCGGCGTCGAGCCACGGATTGCCGACGTCCGTGATCCGCGAGACCGGCTGGCCGCAGCCGCGGCAGGCGATCTGGACCGCGTCGATCCACGGCCGGTGGGGCGTGTGACCGGCGAACTCGTCCCAGCCGGCGACCGCCCGCTCACGGAGCTCCTCCTCGCCACCGATCACGTCGAACGTTCCGCACGACGGGCAGTCGTAGATCGGCAGCGCCAGCCCCCAGTAGCGCTTCTTGCTGATCATCCAGTCGTGCATGTTGAGGAGCCAGTCGAGCTCCCGTTCGTAGCCGAACGACGGGATCCACCGGATCCGGTCGACGGCCTCCATGATCTGGTAGCGGAGGCTGGCGTCGACCTCCTCCGGAGTCAGCTCGGAACGCGGCCTGTCGTAGACCTGGCCCATGCTGATGTACCACTCGTCGACGAGGCGGAAGACGAGCGGCGTCCCGCACCGCCAGCAGTGCGGATAGCGGTGGAGGTAGGGCTCGAGCCGGTAGAAGACGTCCTCGCGCCTGAGGTGGTCGACGATTTGGTCGGTCACGTCGCGGACGTCGCGGCCGGTGAGGGCGCCGAACCCCGCGAGATACGTCCCGAACTCGTCGA
>DASXWX010000307.1:0-13216 GCA_036503395.1 Candidatus Limnocylindrales bacterium | reverse complement strand
TGATCCGTCCGGGCGGCCTCGCGCCGCAGAAGGCGCCGCGCCTCCAGGCCGCGCTCCGGCGGATCCGGGAGCAGGCGGCGAACGGCACCTACTCGCTCGAGTTCCTGGGCGAGATGAGCGCGCTCGATGCCCGGGCATGGCTGACCCAGATCGACGGGATCGGCAAGAAGACCGCCTCGATCGTCCTGCTCTTCTCGTTCGGGTTGCCGCTCATGCCGGTCGACCGGCACGTCGAACGGGTCGCGAAGCGGATCGGATTGATCCCGCCGAAGGCGTCGCCCGACGACGCCCACGAATACTTCCTGGGCCTTCTCGAGCCGGACCAGATGTACGCCGGCCACGTCAACCTGATCCAGCACGGACGGGCGATCTGTCACGCCCGGAACCCCGCCCACGAGATCTGTCCGGTCGCCGATCGCTGCCGCTTCTACATCCCCAAGGCGCCGTAGCCCGATCGGGCGGGCTGGCGCGGCGATTCCTGACGGCTATCCTGCGCCCATGTACGCCGCCTCGGCGCCGTACGGGCCGGCCGCGCCGCGGATCCTCCTCGTCGACGACGATCCTGGCCTGCTCGTGCTCCTGGCCGATCAGCTCCGCAACGACGGGTTCGAGGTCCAGACCGCTCGCGACGGCGAGGAGGCGCTCCGACGCCTCGGTGGCGGCTGGCCGGACCTGCTGATCATCGACATGATGATGCCGCGCAAGGACGGGCTCACCCTCGCCCGCGAAATCAAGGCCCAAGCTGACCTGCCGATCATCGTCCTGTCGGCGATCGACGCCGGCGACTCCAAGGCGGACCTCCTCGAGGAGGTCGCCGAGGATTACGTCACCAAGCCCTACCACTACCCCGAGCTCCGGGCACGCATCCACCGCGTCCTTCGACGGCTCGGCGATCGGGTTCCGCGCCAGTCGCTCGTCCTCGGGCCGAACCTGACCCTCGAGCTCCATCGTCGGACGGCGATCGTGGCCGGGACGCCGGTCCAGCTGACCCCGACCGAATCGCGCCTCCTCTACGCGCTCGCCGCGAACCTGGGCCAGACCGTGAGCACGGAGACCCTCCTCGCCCGCGGCTGGGCCGAGACCGAGGACGCTGACCCGTCCTACGTCTGGGTGACGATGCGGCGGCTCCGCCAGAAGGTCGAGGTCGATGCCAACCGCCCGGCCCACCTCCAAACCGTCCGGGGCGTCGGCTACCGGCTCGTCGGAACGGAGACGGGGTGACTGATCGCGCGCCGCTCGCCTCGCGGATCGAGCAGCACGCGCTCGCCGAGGAGACGGCCACGGAGCCCGAGATCGCGCTCGACTTCGACGTGCCCGAGGAAGCCGACGACCGGCGCGGGCTCGGCATCGACCTGCCGTTCCGGACTCGGCTCACGGTCGCGCTCGTCGCGGCCTCGATCCTGCCGCTGGCGGGGTTCGGGCTGCTGCTCGTGGCGGTCGGGGGCATCGGCACCGAGGCGCAGACGCTCGGTCGGCTGCTGCTCTTCGCGATCGCCCTCGCCGCGGTGCTCGCGATCCTGCTCGCCTACCTCCTGATCGCCGACCTGACCGGTCCGCTCCGGGCGATCGGCCGGGCCGTGGATCGGGTCGCGGCGGGCGACCTCGGGACGCCGATCGATCTGCCCGGCGAGGACGAGCTCGGAAGGCTCGCCGAGAGCCACAATCGTCTGGCGGCAGATCTCGAGCGGCGCAACCGGCAGCTCGCCCGGATCCTGGCGGCCATCGAGACGACCTCGCCGCGCGACGGCGTCGACTGGCTGGTCGGGCGCGCGGCGGCAGACGCACGCGAGGCATTCGGCCTCATCGACGCCGAGATCCGGCTCGGCAGCCCCTCGGCGGTCCCGGCCGAGGAGGTCGTCCCCGGCGAGCCGAGGCCGGTTCGCGCGACGCTCCAGACGGGCCCGGATCCGACCGGAGTCCTCGTCGGGCATCTGCCGGCCACAGGTCGCTGGGAGCGGGCCGACCAGGATCTGCTCGACCTGTTCGCGGCCCAGGTCGCGATCGCGATCCGGAACGCGGAGCTGTTCGCTCGGGTCGAGGCCCAGAACGCGCAGCTGATCGAGCTCGACGCCGCGAAGGACGACTTCCTGCGGGGCGTGAGCCACAACCTCCAGACACCGCTCGCCCGAATCCGCGCTCACGCCGAGCAGCTCGACGCCGTGTCACCGGATCGGCGACTCGGGATCATCGCCGAGCAGACCGACCGACTGTCGCGGATGGTCCGACAGCTGCTCACGGTCACCCGGCTCGAATCGGGCGCCCTCCGGCCGCAGCCCGAGGTGCTCTCGCTGGCGGCTCGCGTGCGCCGTGCATGGGAGGCACTGGCGGCCGCGGACGTCTCGTTCTCGCTCGCGGACGACGCGGAGGGTTGGCTCGCGATCGGGGATGCCGATCAGCTCGACCAGGTCCTCTGGGCGTTACTCGACAACGGGGTCAAGTACGGGCACGGCACGCCCATCGAGGCAACGGTGCGCCTCGAGGTCGACCGGCGGCGACTCCGACTCACGATCGCGGACCACGGCCGTGGGGTCCCCGAAGAGGACCGCGCGCGGCTGTTCGGACGGTTCGAGCGCGGATCGGACGTCGCGCCCGACGAGGGCAGCGGGCTGGGGCTCTATGTGTCGCGTGAGCTGTGCCGCGCGATGGGCGGCGACCTCGTGCTCGAGCCTTCGGCGCGGGCGCCGGGGGCGGCGTTCACGATCGTCCTGCCGGCGGAGGCACCTGAGGAGACGTAGGGGTCCTGCGGGGACGTGACGACGCCGGGCCTATCCGCAGGCCCGGCGGGTGTCTCTCTTCGGTTCCGGCCCCGCGGGGCTGGCGCGCGAGGGGCGCGTCAGGCCTGGGCGGGCTCGGTGCGGAGGGCGGCGAGGCGTCGCTCGACGCGCTCCGAACGCACGGTCCAGATGATCCCGCGCGGGTCGCCGCCGATGATCGCGGCCGCCGCCGTCGCGACGATCGGCCCGAGGGCCGGCGACAGGACGAGGACGTGGGCGATCATCGCGCCGGCATACCAGCCCGCGTAGAACCAGAGGAACGTCGCGAGAAGGCGCTTGGCTGTCATGCCCCGACTCTCGATCCGAGGGCGGCGGCCCGCAATGGGACGTGCGTACCGCGGCGGTTCGCCGTTCGGCGCCGCAGTGGGGTCGTGAGCTCAACTCGACCTCGGCGGGACGGCGCCGTGGTGCGGCGAGGCATCGCCAGCCGCTCCGGCAAAGTCCAGCGCAAGGTCGCTCGCCCTATAGTCCCTCCGTACTCATCCATGGCCGCCGATCGTCCCGGCGCGGCCGCCCACATCCGGGGGTTTCTTCCGTCATGCACCGACGGCTTCGTGCCCGCCGTCCGCGTTCCCGTGGCCAAGGACTGGCCGAGTTCGCAATCGTGTTTCCTGTCTTGATGCTGATCATCGGCGGGATCATCCAGTTCGGCATCATCTTCTGGGGCCAGAACACTCTGACCCAGATTGCGCGCGACACCGGTCGCTGGGCGGCGAGTCAACTTGGTTGCTCGACGGCAACGGTTGATGTACTTGGTACGGCCAAGTCCCTCGCCGCCTCGAGCGCGATCATCGGAAACAGCGCGGGATGGACCAGCCCGACCAACGTCGACGCGTCCTGGAGCGGGACTCCGTGTCCACCGAAGGACAATCAGGACGTCGCCTACGTCACGATCACGCTCCACCACCAGGTGCCCGTGTTCTTTCCCCTGCTCCCGGGAAACGGCAATCTGACGACTTCGGCCGAGTTCCGAATGGAACCTAAGCCGTGAGCCGCCAGGACCGTCGGGACCGTGGCCAAGTGCTCCCTCTGTTCGCCCTCTTCCTGGTGGTCCTTCTCGGCTTTGCCGCGCTCGCCATCGATGTCAGCGGCGCCTTCGCGGCCCGTCGCTTCTACCGGAGCACGGCCGACGCCGCTGCCCTCGCGGGCGCGCAGGACATGCAGGTGACGGGAGGCAGAAGCGTTACGTCGGCAGAACGAATTCGCGCCCGGCAGCACGCGATGGAGAGCCTGGTTCAGGGCCTTGGCATCAGCGGCACACTGCCCGGAGCGTGTGGCACATCGTCCGATGCCGACGTGACTGACGCGTGCGTCCTCCCCGGTACGACCTACCACGTGACGATCCGAGCGGGCACGACGTCCGGAGCGGGAGCGATCGCGTGCGTCAACTGCGACCCCGCTCGTTCGGTGCAGGTTGGCCTCCGGAACGCAGCGTATGCGCTCTCGTTCGCGCGTGTGCTTGGACAGACCACGTGGAACGTGGGCGTAACGTCAGTCGCGGGACTGGCGTTCTCGAAGTCGTACGCAATTATGACGTTACGACCACCGAAGGCGACGGGAAGCACGTTCAACGTCAACGACATCATCCTCAACGGAACGGGCACTGTCGTGAACGTTCATCGCGGCGACGTTGGCAGCAACGCCAACATGACGTACTCCGGCACGTCAACAGTCGTCAATCTCGATTCGGGCTACGGCATGTACTACTTCGACCCATACTTCGCTCCGAAGTGGTATCCGAGCGCGCCGATTCCACCTGCCCAGATCGTTGAGCAACTCAGCAACCTGATCGCCGATCCGAACTACAGCTACCCATCGATGTCCGGCGCCCCGGTCTTCGACGACGCGCGGGGGTCTCAGGCCGGGTCGATCCCGGCGGTCACACGCGCGGATGCCGATCCGACGTGCGCAGCCGAGGCGACGAAGGTGGATCCCGCTCGGTACACCTTCATGACCACGCAGACGCTCGACACGATCTACTGTTACAACCCTGGCGTCTACCAGTCGGGTTCTGGCGCCAAGAACGCGACGATTACGATCGGCACCGGCACGGTTGGGATCCTCAAGCCCGGTGCCTACTACCTGAAGAGCGGGCTGGACGTCAGCGGCCGGATCGTCGGCGGATATGAAGCGGCGAAGCCCGGCGTTGCCCTGATGTTTGACGAGAGCGGGCCCGGGAACTGCTCGTCCTGCATCTTCAGTGGCAACAATGCGCTGACCATCGCCCTCAACGCAGGCACGAAGTTTCCGTACGGATCGGCGGGTACGGCAGCCACGGCCGCGATCGACTGGAGCGGACAGCCAGTCGAAACGAGCGGCGCCGGATCGCCGACGCCTGCCCTCCTGATCACCCTGCTCGTAAAGAAGGACACGGGCGGCGCGGGCGGCAGCCAGGCGTGCATCGTGCCGACGTCGGCGCCATTCGTCGAACCAAGTGGTTGCGACGACGGCAAGAACCAGGCCATCAATATCGCCGGCGGCGGGCAGCTCGACCTCGAGGGGGTCCAGTACGCACCGACTGACAACGTCGCGGTCGCCGGAAGCTCGGACGGTCGCGGGACTGTCGGCCAGATCATCGCCTGGACGGTTTCCTATTCGGGCGGCACGACGCTGAATCAGGAGGGGCCGGGAACGGAAGGCCCGGGGACGCTGCGGCTGGACGCGGCGTGCACCGCCGCATCGACCCCATGCAACCCGTGACAATCCTGTCCTCTTAGAGGCTCAGCGATCGAGTTAGCGGCTCAGCGATCGAGGCCCGGACGAAGGTCCGGGCCTCGATCCATCCATCGGGCTATGCAGCCACGCACCGATACAAGTGACCGTGAAAGGTGCCCTGCCGAGCATCTCGGCTTGTCATGCACCGCACGAGTCACGCCATGCCGAAGCAGCCGCCCCGCCCGGAGCGCACCGAGCGCCCGACCGGTCTCCTCGCGCGCGTCCGCGCGCACCTCCGAACTCGCTCGAGGGGTCAGAGCCTCGTCGAGTTCGGGTTGATCCTGCCGGTCTTCCTGCTCTTCCTCGCGACGACGCTCGACCTCGGGCGCCTCGCCCTTGCGCGTGTGACCGTCACCAACGCCGCGCGAGTCGGCGCGTTTCAGGCGGCCGAGACGCCGACGTCATTCGATAGCACGCAGCCGTGTCCGGCCGACGCGTCATCGAACCTCGTCGTATGCCGCGTGCAGCTCGAGGCGAAGAGCTCGGGAGTCACGATCGCCCCGGGCGACATCGCCCTCACGTGCAACCTGACCGGCTGTCCCCAACTCGTCCCGAGCTACACGACCGTGACGGTCACCGGCCACTTCACGCTGCTGACGCCGATCCTCTCCACCTTCTTCGGCAACTCCCAGAACATCACGTTCACCGCCTCCTCGACGACCCAGATCAAGACCCTTCCGGCGGCTCCAGGCGCGGCCACTCCGGCTCCAACGGCGACGCCGACACCGACGCCGACCGGAACCGGCCCGACGCCGACGCCCACGAGCCCGACATGCGAGGTGCCGAGCGCCGACTTCTCGTGGACTCCCACCGACCTGTCGAACATTCACGCCCCCTTCACGCTCTCGGTCACCGACAAGTCGAGCTCGCCCAACTGCGCGATCGACAGCTGGGTGTGGGATTGGGGCGATGGCTGGACGTCAGTGGGTCAGCTTCAACCCCCACACACGTACACCGCGAAGGGCGACTACACGGTCACCCTCAGGGTCACGAACGCGTCCGGTCCCGGCACAAAGGCCGGCGTCACGATCCACGTGAAGCCATGAGGCGCAGGATGCACAAGCGGAGATCACGCGGCCAGGCGCTCGTCGAGTTCTCGCTCGTCCTCATTCCATTCATGTGGATGCTGCTCGGCGTCGTCGACCTCGGACGCGGGATCTATGTCTCCAACGGCGTCGCGCAAGCGGCTCGGGAGATCGCCCGAGCCGACAGCGTCCATGCATGCGACGCCGACCGCTCGTCCTGCACCGTCGGCACGAGCTCCTACACGGCAAGTGCGATTGCGACCCAGAAGGGACTGGTGCCGGGCCTCGGTGGCGCCGGAGCATCGATCACGTTCGCGTGCACCAACGAGGCGGACACTGTCCAGCCGAAGTGCGTGCCGGGCAACTTCGTCAGAGTTTCCATCAGCGTCCCGTTCAGCGTCGTCACTCCCCTGCTGAGCATGGTCGCGCCCTCGACGCTCACGTCTGTCACCCACATTCAGATCCCGAAGTAGAAGGAAGCACGACATGAAGCGCCAAGCTCTCCGCCGCGGGCCGGGGCAACGCCAGCGCGGACAGGTACTCGTTATCTTCACGATCGCCGCAGTCGCGATCATCGCGATGGTCGGCCTCGTCATCGACGGCGGTTGGACATTCGTCCAGCGCCGTGACCAGCAGAACGTCGCTGACTCCGCGGCGATGGCGGCGGGCTACGCGTACGTCAACAGTAACTACAGCGCAGCGACCGCCGTCGCGGCGGCGAAGAACAACGCGGCCGCAAACGGCTACCAGGACGGTGTCAACAACGTTGCGGTCGACGTGTCGATCAGCAGCTCGACCATCAACGTCACCGTGAGCAAGCCACACCAGAACTACTTCGCCGGGATCGTCGGCTTCTCGAGCTGGAACGTTTCGGCTACCGCCCAGACCAAGGCCGGCGTGCCCAACCAGGCAATCGGCGCAATGCCCCTGATCTTCAATCAGAAGGTCCTCCAATCACCGTACGGCTACGGCTCGAGCTACGAGCGCTCCTACGACGAGCCGGGATCGGGGACGGAGGACGTGCCGCAGACTGCAACTGCGTTCAACTGGTCGGTCTTCTGCACATCGAACGGCTCCGACTGTAACGCGAGCTCTGATCAGGTCGATTCGCTGATCGATGGGCACAACAGCAACCCGCAGACGGTCACGACGGCGATGGTGATCGGACCGCTCAACGCCGGCGCCCACACGACGCTCTTCAGCGATATGGCCGCGTATGTCGGCCAGGATTGCTTTCCGGTCGCGATCGTGGACGACAGCGGCACATTCCAGTACCTCGCCTCGTTCTGTCTGACCGGATCCCTGGGCGGCGATACGAAGGAGGTCCGCGGCTACTTCGAAGGCCCCATCGAGGGCGATTCGTTCGACATCGTTCCGGGCGTCCCCGGCGGTACGACCGTCTACGGTGGCGTCTACGTCGTTCGCCTCACCAACTAGTCTCCCCACTCTCCGCGGCGCAGGCCGCGTCCCTCGCCGCACACGTCGCCGCCGACCAGGACAGGGGGTCGGCGGCGACGCCGTGTCTGGCGACGGGGCCTTACGCGCGCGAGGCCGCGACGGCCGCGATCGCCTCCACGGCCGACGGGTTCTCCAGCGCCGAGAGGTCGCCGGCGTCGAGCCCGAGCCAGGCGGCGCGCGCCACCCGGCGCATGATCTTGCCGCTCCGCGTCCGGGGCAGCTCCGGGACCGCGACGACGGCCGCGGGACGGGTGGGCTTGCCGAGGTCCCGGACGACGAGCGCACTCACCTCTGTCGCCAGCTCCTCGCGCGCGGTCGACGCGTCGCGCCGAACCACGCACAGCACGACGATCGCCTCGCCCTTGAGCTGGTCGGGGACGCCGATCGCGGCCGCCTCGACGACCGCGGCATGGGCGACGGCCGCAGCCTCGACCTCGGCCGGTCCGACGCGCTTGCCGGCGACCTTGAGCGTGTCGTCGGAGCGGCCGTGGAGGTACCAGAACCCCTCACGGTCGCGGACGGCCCAGTCGCCGTGCACCCACAGCCCCGGCTGCCGCCCCCAGTACGTCTCGAGATAGCGCTCGTCCTCTGCCGCGCCGCCGGGCCAGAAGCTGCGGGTCATCCCCGGCCACGGGGCCCGCAGCGCGAGCTCGCCGACCGCATCGACGAGGGTCCGGCCGTCGCCGTCGACGACGTCGGCCGCCATTCCCGGACACGGCCCGTTGAACGACGTGGGGCGGATTGGGCGAAGGACGTTACAGCCGAGGATCCCGCCGCTCACCTCGGTCCCGCCCGAGTAGTTGACGATCGGGAGCCGGCCGCGGCCCACCGTCTCGAAGTACCACCGCCACGGGTCGCGGTTCCACGGCTCGCCCGTCGAACCAAGCACGCGGAGCGACGACAGCTCCTGTGATCGGACGGGCTCCTCACCGTGGACGAGCAGCGCCCTGACGAGCGTCGGCGAGACGCCGAGGTGCGTGGCGCGGTGCCGGGCGGCCACCGCCCAGATCCGTCCGGCATCCGGGAAGTCGGGGGCGCCCTCGTAGAGCACCAAACGGGCGCCGAGCAGCAGCGCGCCCGAGATCGCCCACGGACCCATCATCCAGCCGAGGTCGGTGAACCAGAAGAGCGCGTCCCCGGCGCGGAGATCGAACGTGTGGGCGAGATCGTCGGCGGCCTTGATCGGGAAGCCGCCGTGGACGTGGACAGTCCCCTTCGGGGCCCCCGTCGTGCCCGAGGTGTAGATGACCATGTAGGGCGTCTCGGGATCGGTGTCGGCGACGACCGGGCCATCGGCCTCGGGCGACGACGCCTCGGGCAGGCCCTCGTCCCACCAGCGGTCGCGGAGCGGATCCCAGGGCACCGAACGGCCGGCCTCCGGAGAGCTCGCGCCGCCGAGCCGGCGGACCACGATCACCCGTCCGACCGACGGGGCATCGGCCACCGCCCCGTCCGCGATCGCCTTGAGGTCGACGATCCCGCCCCGCCGCCGGAAGCCGTCGGCGGTGATGAGATGCGTCGCCTCGAACGCGCGAAGCCGCGCCGCGACGGCCGGACCGGCGTAACCGGAGAAGATCGGCGTGAAGATCGCCCGAAGCCGCCCGAGGGCGAGCACCGCGACGACCGTCTCGGGCAGCATCGGCAGGAAGATCCCGACCCGCGAGCCCGCGCGGATCCCGTTTGCCGCGAGCATCGCCGCGGCCCGCCGAACCGACCGATCGAGCTCGGCGAAGGTCAGCCGCCGCACCTCGCCGTCCTCTCCCTCCCACGCGAGCGCCTCGGCGTCGGGCGTCCGTTCGGCCCACGGCTCCGTCGCGGCGACAGCGTGGTTGAAGGCGGCGCCCGGCCACCAGCGGGCGAACGGCTCGCCCCGCCCGAGGTCGACGACCGAGGACCACGGTCGCTGCCAGCGCAGCTCGAGGTCCTCGACGGCAACGCCCCAGAACAAAGCGGGATCCTCGATGGCTCGCGACTGGAGCGCCTCGAGGTCTTCAGCCCCGGCGCGTCGAATCAGACCCGAGAGACGGCTGTCGGCGACGAGCTCTGCCGAAGGCCTCCATGGCCCCTGGGCGTCGGCACGGGCGAACGTGGGAGCGGGCAGCGTCGTCGCCATCGTCCCGATCCTACGCGGGCTAGGGCGACGGCGATGCTGCCGCCTCCTCACGCGATCGCCGCCGAGGGACACACCTCCGGCCCGTCCGGTCGATGACGCTCCGGAAGAACGCGACGAGCCGATCGGCATGGGCGTCGAACGTGAACTGCTGTCGGGTGCGGACGACCGCCGTGCGCACGGACTCGATCTCCGCCGTCGTTCCCAGCCGGGACCCGACCTCGCCGATCTCGTCGAAGAAGATCGACGTGCGGAGCGCTCGCGCGAGCGACTGCGTCGCCACGATCGACCCGGCGTTGTCACGTTGGAGCATCGGCAGTCCGGCCGCGGCCAGGGTCGCCATCCGGGCCGGGATGTTCAGGTCGTCCCAGTCGGCGCGGCGAATGTCGCCGGCGTTTCGACTCCGGAAGACATGGAGCCAACCCGCGTCGTATCGGCTCAGCTCGCGAACCCAGCCGCTCTGGTCGACCGTCGGGTGGAGGTGGAGGTAACCGGGCGCGATGCCGTTCGTCCGTTCGACCCAGGATCGCCACTGGCCGCGGGTGAAGTCGCCGTAGAAGTGGAGGTGGACGTCCTGCGCGGCGAGCTCGGCGACGGTCTCGGGGTGCAGTCCGATCGGCCGGCCGGGCACCACCGTATGGATCGCGCCGTCGGCGCCCGAGAGGCGGTCCGAAAATGGTGCGTCGAACCAATCCGCCTTCGGGAGATCGCCATCGAGGACGAGCATCCGGTCGGGATCGGCGGCGCCGGGTACAGCCGTCGCGAACCAGTCGCGCATCTCGGCGCTCGAGTGGATCACGCCGTCCGCGCCCGTTGTGAGCGCGACGAGGTCCGGCCAGTGGCCCTTCTCGAGCGAGATGAACGGCCCTTCCTTGTAGTGCCAGACGAACGGGACGCCGCGGTTCTCGCGGAGCACATGGGCAGCCCACGGCACCGCCTGCCAGTTGAGAAGGGCGTAGACCACGTCCGGCCGCGTCTCGGCGATCGCCGCTGGAACGTCACGCGTCGTGGCGTCGGTCACGTGGCCGAACGGCAGCGGGCCCACGGTGTTGTACCAGTACGGATCCGGCATCCAGAGCCCGAACAGCGAATGACCCCGCTCCTCGAGGGCGACGATCCGGTCGGCGTTGTAGGCGAGCTCCCCGACGAGGAGGATCCGGAGGCCGTCGGGCGCCGCCTCCGACCGCGGCCGGTCGCGGAACGGCGCGTAGCGCGTCCACTCGTCGATGCGGTCCCCGGTCGTCGTGTGGAACCGGAGCGGATGGCGGACGCCGAAGCGCTGGCGGTAGCGGTTGATGCCGCCGGCCGGCTCGCGGAGAAGCTTGTGGAGCTGCGCGGGATGGTCGACCCACTCGCACGTCACGGTCGCGGTCGAGACGAACGACCCGCTTCGGCGGAGGCGATCAAAAAGCATCGTCCCGAGATCGTCGGTCACGAGCTCGGCGCGCTCCATCCAGCGGTCGGCAGTCCGCCGATGGAGCACCTGGACGAGCTGCAGCCCGTCCTCGGCGAGCGGCTCGAGCGCCTCGCGGTTGTAGTGATGGCGAAGTCCCGCATGCGCCAGCACGGCGTCCGGCCGCTCCCCGAGGAGCGCGACGAGCGAGGCCAGGTGGTCGGGGTACCAGCTGTCGTCCGTCGGCAGGTAGGCGACGAGCGGCGCCGACGTCGCGTCGAGGCCGTGGTTGAGCGCCGCGCCAAGCCCCTCGTTGGCGGGCAGCCGGACGAGGTGGATCCGCCGGTCGCGCTCGACCCATTCGGCCACGATCGCCGCGGTCTCGTCCGGTGATCCGTCGTCCACGGCGACGGCCTCCCAGTCCGTGAACGACTGCGCGACGAGCGACGCGAGCGCCCGCGGGACGAACGCGGCCTGGTCGAACGTGGGCATGACAACGGCGACGTGGGGCACGATTCCTCCGATCGGGATCGTCAGATCGTCGACGTCCGGAGCGGTCGGGGAGCGCCGGACCGCGGCGCGGCGGATTGCGAATGGCTTTCGCAACGTCGTCGGACGCCGGGCGAGCCTCAGGCGATGCCCCGCCGTCGGATGCTCGTCGCGTGCCCGAACCCGTCACGACCGATCGGCGCGGCCCCTCACCCGCTCCCACTCGCGCGGAGATCAGGGCCGCGGCGCGAAACGCCCTCGGCCACGAGCACCTTCGGCCCGGACAGGCCGAGGCCGTCGCCGCGATCGCTTCCGGTCGCGACACGATCGCGATCCTGCCGACCGGCGGCGGCAAGTCGGCCGTGTACCAGCTGGCGGGCCTCGAGATCGACGGCCCCACGATCGTGGTCTCGCCGCTCATCGCGCTCCAGCACGACCAGGTCGGCGCACTGCACGACCTGGGCATCGCGGCGGCCTCGCTCAGCTCCGCCATTCCCGAGAGCGATCGCAGGACGGCCCTCGACGCGTTCGATCGAGGCGACCTCGAGTTCCTGCTCCTGGCTCCCGAACAATTGGCGGTCGCCGAGACGCTCGAACGGCTGCGCGGTTCACACCCGAGCCTCTTCGTCGTCGACGAGGCCCACTGCATCTCCGAGTGGGGCCCCGACTTCCGGCCGGAGTACGCCCGGCTCGGCGAGGCCGTCGAGGCTCTCGGCCGGCCGCCCGTCCTGGCCCTCACCGCCACCGCGTCGCCCGCAGTCCGCGACGAGATCGTCGAGCGGCTGGCCCTGCGTGATCCGGCGATCGTCGCGCGTGGATTCGACCGACCGAACATCGCCCTCGTCGTCGAGACCTATGCGGACATGGTCGCGAAGCGTCGCGCGCTCGTTGAGCGGACGGTGGACGCAGCGGCCGGCGGCGCGACCGGGCTCGTCTACACCGCGACCAGACGCAGCGCCGAGGAGGCGGCCGCGGCACTGGCGGAGGCCGGAGTTGCGGCGGCGCCCTATCACGCCGGCATGGGTTCGCGGCGCCGAACCGAGGTCCAGGATGCGTTCATGGCCGGGGGCACGAAGGTGGTCGTGGCGACGATTGCGTTCGGAATGGGCGTGGACAAGCCCGACGTCCGGTTCGTCCACCACCTCGACGCCAGCGACAGCCTCGACGCCTATCACCAGGAGATCGGCCGCGCGGGCCGGGACGGAGAGCCGGCACGAGCCGTCCTGTTCTTTCGCGCCGACGATCTTGGCCT
>DASXWX010000306.1:0-2520 GCA_036503395.1 Candidatus Limnocylindrales bacterium | reverse complement strand
CGACCTGGTCGCGCTCCGACGGCGGATCGCGCGCTTGCGACGCCTGCTGACGGACCACCGCGAGCTGTTCGCCTCGCTCGCGGGGCCCGACGTCGCCCGGCTCGCCGACGACGCCGAGGGCGCCGCGGCGTTCGCGGCGGTCGCCACGCGGTTCGATGCCGCGGTCAGCGCGGTCGAGGACAGCCGTGAGGTCCTGCTCGGGTCGTTCGACGTGTACATGACCCGGACCGCGCAGCGCACGAACGACGTCATGAAGGTCCTGGCCCTCGCGACGGTCCTGCTGCTGCCCGGCTCGCTCGTCGCCGCGCTCCTCGGGATGAACGTCACCGTCCCACTCTCGAAGGACGACCCCCTCAGCTTCTGGCTGGTCGTCGGCGGCGTCGTGGCGTTCGCGGTCGTGATCCTCGTCCTCGCCCGGGTCAGACGCTGGCTCTGACGACGCTCGCGCTCGCCCGAGCCCGCGGGCCTGTCAGTCGTCCGCCGGGCGCTCGAGCAGATCCGTCTCCACGACGGGCGCGGATGGGTCACGGGGGACCCGGAACGTCCGGATCTCGAACGGGCCCACGTCCACGTCGAGCGCTCGGTCGAGCATCGGGATGCTGACGCGTGCCGCGGTCGGGCGACCCGCCGTCTCGACGAGGCGGATGACGAGGTCGCCACCGTCCTCGGCGAGCTTGATCGCCCCCACGACGACGTTGGCGGGCTCGACTGCAAGGTGCGAGGCGGCAGCCGGGAACGGCCCCGGATGGAACGACTCGAGCAGGACGTCGGGCGGCTGATTGAGGAGCGCCGCGCGGCGGCTCAGGCCCGCGTCGTCCCACGATCCGACGTGGGGCACGAGCGCGAGGTGGAAGCGCTGCAGCCCGATGTCCTGGTAGGCGTAGCGAACGCCGGGCCGCGGCACGGCAGGCTCGTGGTGGGCGAAGATCGGGCTCCGAACCGCGGTCACGCCGATCGAGCCCTGGGCGACGTCGAACGCGTACTTGCCGTCGTTGAGGACGGCCAGCCCGACGGTGGAGCCGCCCGGGCGCAGCGTCCCCGAGACGTCGACCCAGCGCTGGCCGGGCTCCTCGTCGCCGTTCGCGGGCCGCTCGATCACGCCGTAGGGAATCTCGTAGGTCGCGCTCGCGGCGTTCAGCCGCGTCGGGTAGCGGAGCTTCAGGAGACGGCCTCGCTCGCGCCAGTCGAGGACGACCCGAACCTCGATCGCGCGATCGCCGGCGGCGAGGACATGGTCCTCGACGAGCGTCGAGTCGCCGTAGCGGCTCTCGACCCGCAGGATCGCCCGGACCGGACCGGTCTCGATCGGCTCGACGTTGCTCACCTCGAACGCACCGATCTCGTCTCGGTACCCGAGCCGGCGATGGCCCCACGTGTCCGAGGTGTCGTCGACGACGACCGCATGAAGTCGGGTCGGGTCGGCGAGGTCCGCGACCTCCGCGCCGTCCGGCCCGAGCAACGCCAGCCGCGCGAGCCGCCCGGTCGCTGGATCGATCGTGAGCCGGACGTGCTCGTTCTCGAGGCCGGAGGCGGTGGCCCGGACCGTCGAGGTCGTCGGGCGGGTCGCGTCGGCGGTGACCCGGTAGGCGCGGTAGCCGAGCGGCGGAAGCTCGACGTCGAGCGCCATCCGGCTTCGCCACGACGAGACCGTCGCGTACGACTGCGTCGGCTGCATCGCGATCGGTCGGCCGCCGTCGTCGGTCACGCCGTCGGTCGGCTTGAGGCCCCCGAACTCGAGCTCGATGGCCGTCCGGACGGGCCACGGGTGCGGGTTGAACACGACGATCGGCGACGAGCCGGCCGCGAACGGCAGATCGATCCGGCTCGCGATCGACTGGAGGGCGTGGTTGCGGGCGCGCGCCGCGATCGACGTCGCCTCGCCGAGCTGATCGCGTGCCTCCTCGTAGGCCGGCTCGATCGCCGTCCCGGCGAGGACATCATGGAACTGGTTGAAGAGGACCTGCCGCCACGCCCGCTCGAAGTCGGCGGTCGGGTACGGCTGGTCGGCGGCGATCGCCGCGACCGCCGACCAGGCCTCGGCCGTGCCGAGGGCGTTCTCGGCCCGACGGTTCCAGCGCTTGATGCCCGAGTGCGCCGAATAGCAGCCGACCGCATGGTGCTGGAGATCATCCTCGACGACCGGGAGCCCGTCGTGACCGTCCGCGCGGATAGCTTCGAAGAACCGCTCGGGCGTCGAGTGCTCGAGCCGCGGCATGGTCCCGACGCCCGAGAGCCTGCGGATCGAGTCGAGGTTCTCGCGCGTCGGTCCTCCGCCGTGGTTGCCGACCCCGTAGAAGCACATCATCTCGGCCCATGCGGCGGGCAGCTGGGCGATCGACTTGTCGAGGTGGTTGCCGAGATCCTCCCGCGGCGAGCAGTACTCGTGGGGAAGGCGGTAGGCCAGCACCTCGGACCCGTCGGGTGAGCGCCATCGGAACAGCGGCCCCGGCAGAGCCTTCTCGTGCGGGCCCGGCCGCATGAAGACGTAGGCGCCCATTCCGGCCCGACGCAGGAGCTGGG
>DASXWX010000305.1:0-9009 GCA_036503395.1 Candidatus Limnocylindrales bacterium | reverse complement strand
CGGAGGACCCGAGGACGCCCGCCACCGTCGCCGCCGGCGCAGCCCAGGTCCGGAGCTCCTCGCGCAGGTCTCCCCAGCCGTCGACGAGCGCCCGCAGGCCCGCTCGGCGTTCCCGCCAGCGGACGAGCTTCCGGCGGTACTGCGACCAGCACTCGTCGGCCATCGCGCCCGACGGATCGAGCCAGTCGAAGGCGTCGTCCGTCCGCGCCCGCATCGTTTCGTCGGACGGCACCGGCGTCGCCAGCAGCCGTTCGGGATCGAGGGTGGCGAGGACACGATCCCAGGCGACCGCCACTGCGAGCGCGGCGACGCCGACCTGCGCGCCGTGGAGGCCCGCGGGGCGGCCCTCCTGCGCCGCGGCCATCTCGAGCAGGTGGCTGACCGTGTGCTCCGTGCCGGAGATCGGGGCGGTCCGGCCGGCGATGCCAAGGGCGAGGCCGCTCAGGGTCATCAGCTCCGCCAGGGTTCGCTGGGCGGCGTCGTCGGGGTCGCTTGCGCGGGGCGCGGCCGAGACGAGCTCGTCGCGGCCGTCGCGGAAGAGATCGACGACACGACGGTCGAACGTGTCGTCCATCCCGAACGCGGATGCGAGCCGCCAATCGGCCGGCGCCGTGTACATCGCCGCCAGCTCCCCCACCCCGGCCCGGTTGAGGATCGGCGGGGCGTCGCGGACGAGCCCGAGGTCCACGACGAGGGCGTCGGGCCAGCGTGACGGCATCGTTCGCTTGACGCCGTTGACAAGGAGGACGGCCATGTCGTCCGAGAAGGCATTGACCGAGTTCGCCGTCTGGACGACGACGTACGGCACACCCAGGAGCCGGCTTGCCTCCTTGCCGATGTCGCAGATCGTCCCGGAGCCGACGCTCACGAGGCAGCCGCAGCCGGTGGCGCCGGCCACCGCGGCCTCGATCGCCTCGGCGTCGGCGTGGAGCGGCATGCCGGGCTCGCCGAGCCGGATCACGGTGACGCCCGGCTCGAGGGCGGCGAGGCGTTCGGCGACTGCTTCCTTCGCATCGACACCCGCTCGTTGGATCGTCACGGTGTCGGCGACGATCGCGATCGGCCCGGGCCGGCGGAGCCCGTCGACGACCGCCGGGAGCTCGTCGAGCGCATCCGGACCGATCCCGATCCTGCGCAGCCCGACGTCGTGGAGCCGCGAGCCGTCCTCGTCGAGCCCGACCGCGCGCCGAACAGCCTCGAGGTCGCCCGGGTCCACGTGCGCCCGGCTCACCGGACGCCTCCGAAGGCCGATGGAGGGGCCGACGGCACGGGCTCGGCGGGGCCTCCGGCGACGGTCGACAGCGGCAGGGATCCGGGTGCCGGTTCGACCAGCGACTCGAGGGCGTCGAAGGTCCGGCGGTGGCGGAACCAGAGCTCGTCGTAGACCGGGCCGAGACGGGGATCGGGCTCGTACACGACGCGGTCGATCCGCAGGGCCGCGCGGACCGCGGTCTCGACGTTTGGAAAGACCCCGACGCCGACGGCCGCGAGCAGCGCGGCACCCAGGGCGCTCGCCTCGGGTTCCTCGAGGCGCTCGACCCGCCGGCGGGTGACGTCGGCGCGGAGCTGGAGCAGGGCCGCCTCGCGGGCCGCGCCGCCGACGACGCGGATCGTGTCGCCGGCGAGCCCCATCACCGAGAGCCGCTCGACAATGGCGCGAACCGCCAGCGCACAGCCCTCGACCACCGCTCGCGCGAGGTGGCGACGGTCGTGTCCGATCGTGAGGCCGGTGAACGCGGCGAGCACCGACGGGTTCCAGCGGGGCGTCGACGCGCCGCCGAGCGCCGGGACGAACGCGACCCCGGCAGCGCCCGCAGGGGCGTCCGCCGCGAGCGCCGCGATCTCGGCCCGGTCACAGCCGAGGACGTCCTCGGCGAGCCAGCGGACGGTTCCGGCGGAGATGAATCCCGGGTGCTCGACGAGCCACCGTCCGGGGACGGCATGGGCGTGGGTTTCGACGAGCTCGAGCGGGTCGACGACCGGCTCGAGGGCCGCGGCGGCAACCGGCTCGGCGGTGCCCATCACGTCGCAGACGAGACCGGGCTCGAGGAGGTTTGCGGCAACCGCCGCGGCGTGCTCGTCGCCCGTGCCGACGATGACCGCGCACTCGGGGGACAGGCCCAGCTCGGACGCGACTCGTGGGTCGAGGCTGCCGGCGACGCCGGTCGCGGGTCGGATCGCGGGCAGCTGCCTCTCCTCCGCCCCGAAGGCCTCGAGGAGGCGCCCGGACCACGCGCCGCGAACGAGGTCGAAGAGCAGAAGCGACGAGGCGTTGGCGGCGTCAACGACGCGCTCACCCGTGAGCCGCGCGACGACGTACGACGCCGGCGGAAGGTACGCGTCGGGGCGGTCGGGGAGGTGGCCGCGAAGCCAGGCGAGCTTCGGCCCGCCGTGGGACGGGTCCGGGTTCGCACCGGTGATGGCCCGGATCGTCTCGCGATCGAGGCTCCGTTCGGCGGCGGTGAGCTCCGCACTCGCCCGACGGTCCATCCAGATCGGCGCGGGCGCGAGGGCGCGGTTCGCGCGATCAACGGCCACCACGCCGTCGACCTGGCCGTCGATCCCGAGCGCCCGAACGGACCGTGGATCGACACCGGCCGCGGAGACGACCTCGTGGACGGCCGCGAAGACGGCGGCGATCCAGTCGTCGGGGTCCTGCTCGGCCCAGCCCGGAGCCGGATGGCGGGTCGGGTAGGCACGGACCGCGCGCGAAACGACGATCCCCTCGTCGTCGACGAGCAACGCCTTGGCCGACTGGGTCCCCACATCGCAGCCGATGACGTGGATGGCGCTGCCTCCCGCCAGAGTCGTAATATGACTATGGTAGGGAGCGGAGCCGCTGCGCGCAAACCGATCCCGCCTGGCGGGAGGTCAGGAGACCGGTCCGGGACCTCGGCGGTAGACGCGAAGCTCCATGACCGAGGTCACGTGCCACTCGTCGGAGAGCATCACCGGCTCGCCGGCCTCGTCGAAGTCGACCTGGCGCATGAACTGCAGCGGTGAGCCCAGCCCGACCTCGAGCACCGCCGCGAGGTCCCGGTCGGCGACCGTCGGGTTCAGGATCGCCTCGGCGTGGGCGATCGGGTGGCCCGCGGCGGTCAGGATGCGGTAGAGCGAGCCGGCCATCGCGGTCCGGTCGGTCGCGCCGGGACCGACGAGGTCGGCGGCGAGTCGGTCGATCGAGTAGATCGCCGGGCGGCCGTCGGCGGTCCGGAGACGCCGTACCTCGACGAGCGACTCGCCGGGCGGAAGGCGAAGGATCTCGGCGATCTCGTCGTCGGCCCCGACCCGGCGGAGCCCGAGCAGCTTGCGGCCCGGCCGGACACCGGACGCCTCGAGATAGTCGGTGTAGCTGAAGTTCCGGTCGAGCGAGTTCCGCAGCAGCGGCCGCCGCGTGACATAGGTCCCCGACCCGTGCCGGCGCACGACGAGACCGTCGTCGATGAGCGCCCGGACCGCCTCCCGGATCGTCACCCGGCTCACCCCGAAACGCTCGCAGAGCCGGTCCTCGTTGGGCAGCTTCGAGCCGACCGGGAACTCACCACCGAGGATCAGGCGGCGCAGCTCGTTATGGACGACGTCGGAGAGAAGCGGACGCGCGCGTACGCCGGTTGCCGGCATCGTCAAACCTGGCGTCGAACGCTCGGGCACCCCACTCCCCAATCATGGCACGAGCGTCAGCGCTGGCCGACCTCGACCGTCGCCCGCTTCGAGAACGCGAACAGGATGATCAGCGAGATGATCCAGCTGATCACGAAGCCGATCATGACCATGACCGTCGTCTTGTGCGGCTGGTCGTCCCAGATCGCGACCGTCCAGACACCCGACGTCTTCCAGGCGTCGCCGACGATGAACGACGACAGCGTGAACTCGCCGAACGAGACCGAGAACACCAGCAGCGCGCCCGCCGCGATGCCGGTCGTGATGTTCGGCAGGATCACCCGTCGCAGCGTCGTCCAGCGCGATGCGCCGAGCGTCGCGGACGCCTCGCTGAGGCCGTGCGTGTCGATCGCCCGGAGGCTGTTGTCGAGCGCCCGGTACATGAACGGCAGACCGGTCACGACATACGACAGGATCAGCAGCGTCGGTGTCCCGGACAGCACGATGGGTGGCGAGGAATACGTCCGGATCAGGGACAGCGCGAGCACGATCGTCGGCAGCGCGAACGGCAGGAGCGACAGGAACTCGACGATCGGCCGGAGCCGCGGCGCGGCGATGTGGAGCAGGAACATCATCGGCGTCATCAGCACGACGCTGACCGCGATCGTGGCGATCGAGGCGATGAGCGACCGACCGACGGTGGGCACGAACAGCGGGTCGTTGATCGTCTCGAAGACGTGCTCGAAGGTGTAACCCTCGGGCAGGATCGTGTTGAACCACGTCGTCGCCACCGAGAAGAGCAGGGTCCCGACGAGCGGGATGAGCATGTACGCGGTGAAGACCGCGAACATCGCGATATAGCCGAGCTCGCGGCTCTGTCGGCGTGGGACGACGACGTCCGTCGTCGCGATCGCTGCCGGGGCGTCGCTCAGAACGCTCATGCCTTGATCCACCGCTGCGCCCGCCGCTGGATGAGGTGGTAGGCGAGGACCGATAGCGCGACCATGATCAGCAGGACGGTCGCCATCGCATCGGCCTGGGCCGGCTGGTACAGGATCTCGCCCCGGCGGAGGATCGAGACCTGGATCGTCATGAGGTTGATCCGGCTGCCGATCAGGGCCTGCGCGGTCGCGTACGCACCCATCGAGCTCACGAACAGCAGGACGGTGCCGGCCATGATCGACGGCATGAGCACGGGGACGCCGATCCGCCGCCAGTAGTCGCGCCCGGTCCCGCCGAGCGAGCTCGACGCCTCGGCCCAGTCGCGCTGGAGCCCGGCGAAGGCCGGCAGCATCAGCACGATCATCAGGGGCACCTGGAAGTAGAGGTAGACGACGATCAGCCCGACGACCGAATAGATCGAGAAGAACGACATCAGGTCGATCCCGAGCGTCCGGAGGAGGATCGTGATCATCCCCGCCGAGCCGAGGATCGTGATGAACGCGAAGCCCAGCGAGATGCCGCCGGCGTTCGAGCTGAGCGAGGCGAGCGCGATCAGGCCGCTCCTGACCCGGCCGTGCCTGGTCCGCATCATCGCGTAGCCGATGGCCGTCCCGAGCACCGCGCCGAGGAGCGAGCTGATGATCGACAGCTCGAGCGAGTTCACGATCGAGCGCTGGAAGGTCGCGTTGGTGAAGACCTTGATGATCCACTCGAGGCTGAGCCTGTCGAGTCCGCCGACGCTGCCGAGCAGCAACGAGACGACCGGGATCAGCTCGAACATCGCGCAGAAGACCAGGAACGGCAGGAACGCGATCAGCAGCCAGAGTCGCGCCGTCGACCGCCCCGATATCGTCACTCGCTCACCTCGCTAGGAGTGGGCGTGCCCGCCGCCGGATGGCGGCGGGCACGTGGACCGTGGAGGAGGGGCTCAGGCACCGACCTCGATCGTCCAGTCGGTGGCCAGCCGCGAGATCGCGTCGGCCGCCGCCTTCCAGTCGTTGATCGGCTTGACCGCCGCGTACTCGGCCTCGGGCGGGAACTTCGCCGCGAGGTCGGCCGGGATCTGGACGCCCTTCACGAGCGGCCGTGCGTACTTCTGGGCCTGGAGGACCTGGGCCTCGTCGGTCAAGATGTACTCCCGGAACAGCTTGGCCGCGTTCGGATGCGCGGCGTACTTGTTGATGATGTGGCAGTACGGGGCCTGGGTCGAGCCGTCGGACGGGATCACCACCGTGATCGGGACGGCGGGGCTGCTGGCCGCGAGGTCATCGCGCATCGGCAGCGCGTTGTAGTCCCAGAGGATGGCGATCTTCGCCTCGCCCTTCTCGACGTTGGCCTTGCTCGGCGCGACCGAGGTCAGGTTGCCGAGGCTGTTGAGCTCCTCGAAGTACTTGAGCCCCGGATCGATGTTCGTCTCGCTGCCGCCGTTGGCGAGCGCCGCCGCCAGCACCGTCATCGAGCCCTGAGCCGCGTTCCGCGGGTCGCTGATCGCGACCATCCCCTTGTACTCGGGCTTCTTGAGGTCGGCCCAGCTCTTGGGGACGTTCGGCACGAGCGCCGTGTTGACGGCGAACGAGATCGTGCCGGTATACCAGCACATCCAGTTGCCATCGGGGTCCTTGGCGTAGTCCGGGATCAGGTCCCAGCGCGTCGGCTTGTACGGCTGGACGGCGCCGGCCGCGACGGCCACCGGGCCGAACTGGATGCCTATGTCACCCTGGTCGGCGACCGGGTTGTTCTTCTCGGCGTCGAACTTCTGGATCTCCTCCGCACTCGACATGTCGGTGTCGGTGTGGGTCAGGTTGTACTTCGGCAGGATCTTGTCCCAGATCGCGCCGAAGTTCGTCCAGTCGGGCGGCATCCCATAGCTGTTGAGGGCGCCCTCGGCATTCGCCTTGGCCTCGAGGTCGGCGATGACCGCCGAGGGGTCGGCGGCGGCACTCGGGGCTGTGCTGCCTCCACCGCTGCTCGCGGCGGGCGTCGTCGAACCGCACGCCGCGACGAGCACGGCCGTCAGGCCGAGGGCGGCGAGCGATGAGCGTGGTCGGTGCATCTCTCCTCCTCAGGTTGATCCCTTGTGATCGCGAGGTCGGCTCGTGGTCGCGACTCCCGGCGCGCGACCGGATGCGGGTTCCTGCCTCCGCGGACCGTCAGGGTCCGCGGACGGCCCCTCCGCTCATCCGCTGGGTCGGGCCGGCCGGGCCCGCGTCGGGAGGGCCTCGAGCGCGGGCCCTCGGCGATGAACACTGAACTCGAACGTATCGGCCACGTACGACTCGACGGACGCGAGCACGGGCTCGCCCTCCGCCGTCGCGTCGACCTGTTCGAGCCGCAGGATCGGGCTCCCCATCGGGATCCCGAGGCGATCCGCCGCCAGCGCGTCGGCGCGCGTCAGGCGGATCGATGCCTGGCCGTCGGTGATCGACCGCCCGAGGCGGTCGGCGTAGAGGCGATAGAGCGAGAGCGCGGGATCGAGCAACACGTCGGGATCGACCCCGGCCTCCCGGAACAGGGAGCTCGGGATCACGTCGACGGTGAAGATCACGGGCCGGTCGTCCGCGGTCCGGACCCGTTCGAGTCGCACGGCCCGCGTGCCGGCCGGCAGCTGGAGCTGATCGGCGAGCTCCTGCTCGAGGCCGATCTCCTCGATCCGCGCGTGGCTCGTCCCCGGCTCCATGCCGTGGCCGCGGATAACCTCCGTGGCGCTCAGGTTCGCGTTCAGGCTGCCGCGGAGCCGGGCGGAGGATCGAACGAACGTCCCGTGGCCGTGTCGCCGGATCAGCAGCCCCTCCTGCTCGAGCTGGAGCAGTGCCTCGCGCAGGGTCGTCCGGCTCACCCCGAGCGACGTCGCGAGGTCGACCTCGGGCGGCAGCCGCAGACCCTCGCTGAAGCGGCCGTCCACGATCCGATCGCGAACCTCCTCGCGGACGCGGGAGGCAAGCTTTGCCTGTCCGATCAATGCCACGCCGTGGGGGCCCTCTCGCAGCAAACGTGGACACGAAGACATATGAGGTATAACGTCCGACCTCCGCAACGCTACACTGCCCTGTCAAGCCACCCGTCATCGAGCGGAGGGAGCGCCAGGTGAGCCAGCTCGAGCTGCAGCAGCTGCGCAAGACGTTCGGTCACGTCGTCGCCGTGGACAACCTCGATCTCGAGATCGACCGGGGCGAGCTCGTCTCGCTGGTCGGCCCGAGCGGATGCGGCAAGACGACGACGCTCCGAATGGTCGCGGGCCTCACGGATGCCGACCGTGGACGGATCCTTCTCGAGGGCCGCGACGTCACCAGCGATCCGGCGAACCGGCGCGGGATGGGTGTCGTGTTCCAGTCGTACGCCCTCTTCCCGAACATGACCGCAGCCGAGAACATCGGTTACGGCCTCGCGGTCCGGCGCCGGTCGGCGGCCGACGTGAGGCGCAAGGTGGACGAGCTCGTCGAGCTCATCCAGATCGGCGACGCGGCCGAGCGCTACCCGCACCAGCTGTCGGGCGGCCAGCAGCAGCGCGTCGCGCTCGCGCGCGCCCTCGCGATCGAGCCGCCCGTCCTGCTGCTCGACGAGCCGCTCTCGGCCCTCGACGCGGCGGTCCGCCTGACGCTTCGCCTCGAGATCCGGCGGATCCAGCGGAGCCTCGGCATCGCGACGATGTACATCACCCACGATCAGGAGGAGGCCCTCTCGATCTCCGACCGCGTGGCGGTGATGCGCCACGGTCGGGTGGAGCAGCTCGGGACGCCCGAGCAGATCTACACGACGCCGGCGAACGAGTACGTGGCGCGGTTCGTCGGGACGTCCAACCGGCTGCCGGTGCGAACGGGCGATGGCGTCGCGGACGTCGTCGAATGGCAGGGCCGGCGGGTCGAGGTCGCGGCCGACGGGCGCGTCCCCGCGGGCGGCGATGCCGTCGTCATCGTCCGGCCCGAGCGGATCCGGGTCACGCCGCGCCTCAACGGCGGCGACCCGACGGCGTGGTCGGGGACCGTCGTCGAGCGGACCTTCCTCGGCGCCGTCACGCGCCTGACCGTCCGGGTCGGCGATGAGCTCCTGCTCGCCGACGTCCCGGGCGAGGCAGCGGCCGCCGTTCGCTTCGCGCTCGACGATCCCGTGAACATCGCCTTCGAGCCAGGCGCCTCGCGCCTGATCCCGGCAACCGCGGCGGCCGACGGCCAAACCGCGTGACCGCCGCCGGCGGCGGGCGATCGGGCCGCCCGCTCGTCATGGCCCATCGGGGCCAGCGGGCGACGTATCCCGAGCAGACGCTCGAGGCATACGAGGCCGCGATCCGCCTCGGCGCCGACGCGATCGAGACCGACGTCCAGCGGACCCGCGACGGACGGCTGGCGATGATGCACGACCTCACCCTCGACCGGACGACGAGCGGACACGGACGCATCGCCGACCACGACTGGGCCGACATCCGCCGGCTCGACGCCGGCGCGTGGTTCGACCCCGCGTTCGGCGGGTGCC
>DASXWX010000304.1:0-1985 GCA_036503395.1 Candidatus Limnocylindrales bacterium | reverse complement strand
GGCCGAGTCGGTCTTGTTGACGTGCTGCCCTCCGGCACCCTGGCTCCGGAAGGTGTCGACCCGGATCTCGTCCCAGTCGAGCTCGACCTCGGTGTCGTCGGCCTCGACCTCGGGCAGGACCTCGACGAGGGCGAAGGTCGTCTGCCGCCGGTTCTGCGAATCGAACGGGCTGATCCGGACGAGCCGGTGAACGCCGCGCTCGGCGCGCAGCCAGCCGTATGCGCGGCGTCCGTCGACCGCGATCGTAGCGCTCTTGATACCGGCCTCCTCGCCCTCGGTCTGGTCGACGATCTCGGTCCGGAACGAATGGCGCTCGGCCCACCGCAGGTACATCCGGAGGAGCATCTGGGCCCAGTCCGTCGCCTCCGTGCCACCGGCGCCCGCGCTGATCGAGAGGAGGGCGCCACGATCGTCGTACGGCCCGGAGAACAGGAGCGCCGTCCGCTCGGCCTCGAAGCGCCGGCCGAGAGCATCGGCGTCTCGCGCGACCTCGGCCTCGGTGTCGGCGTCCGGCGACGCCTCGAGCAGCTCGGTCAGCTCGACCAGCGAGCGTGCTCGTTCGTCGAGGTCGCTCCAGAGCGCGATCTCGGTCCGGAGGGCATCGGCGTCGCGGAGCACGCGCTGAGCCGTCCGCTGATCGTCCCAGAACCCCGGTTGCTGGGCGCGATCGTCCAGCTCGGCGAGCGCTGCCTCCTTCGAGGCGAGGTCAAAGACGCCCCGAGGTCGACCGGATCTGCTCGGCGAGGTCCCGGATGGCGGCCGCGTCCACGGCCTAGCTCCGGGTCCGGAGATCCTGGAGCAGGATCGGGCGCAGCTCGATGATGCGCAGCGCGGTCTTGCTCCGAGCGACGACGGGGTTCACGCAGGGGCAGTAGCTGTTGTGAGGGCAGACGCCGCAGTTCCCGTCGCAGTCGAGGGCGGCGGCGTAGCTGCAGCTCCGGCAGTCCTTTTCGCAGGCGATGAGATCGACGAAGGACGCTTCCTCAGCCTGCTTCACGAGTCCCTCTCTCTGGCGTGTGGCAGGGTTGCCGGGCGCGCGTGCAATCGCCACGGGCGGGCGTCCCGGCGATCGCGAGTGGGGTTTTTCGGAGTATAGGAGAGGCCGCTCCGCCCGCCAAGTGGTTGTCCTGGGTCAGGGTGGTGATTCGCTCTCGGTCAGGTCTCGGTCGAGGCTGCCGCCGGCCACGAGGTAGACGGCCAGCGCGCCGAGCTCGTGGACCGTCGCCCCGGCGCGGCTGACCGGGTTCGCCTCGATCGGGCTCGTCCGCGTCGGCGACCCGTAGGCCGTGATGCCTTCGTCGGCCGCCATCCGGAGCACCCGCAGCATGTGGGTCGGGTCGGAGACGAAGACCGCGTCGTTGATGTCGTGGACCCGGAGAAGGTGGGCCACGCCGCGCATGGATTCGAGCGTGGTCCGGGCTTCGTCCTCGACGAGGATCCTCTCCGGGGGGATGCCGCGCGAGATCGCGTAGGCCCGGGCCACGGCGGCCTCGGTCGTTCGGTCCCCGGGCCGATTGCCGCCGGTCACGACGAAATACGGTGCGAGGCCCTGCGAGAAGAGTGCGGTCGCGTGCTCGAGGCGGGCGCTGAAGACCTGCGACGGCCGCCCGTCGTACTGGGCGGCACCGAGGACGACGATCGCGCCGGCGGGCCTCGCCTCGTCGACCTGGCCCTGCTGCCAGATCCGTGTGATCGCGTAGGCCGTCACGAGGCCACCGCCGAGGAGACCGACGAGGCCGAGCCGGATGAGGTCCCGAACCACGTCAGGCGGCCTGCGCCCTCAGCGGCCGTGACACTTCTTGTACTTGAGGCCCGATCCGCACCAGCACGCGTCGTTGCGTCCGATCCGCTCGCCGGTCGGGGTGAAGCCGGGCCGAGCCAACGGCTGGCCGGCCGCGGCGGGTCTGAAGGACGCCGCGACCCCGGAGCCGGCGGTCGCCGTCGCGGTCGCGGTGGTGGCCGCAGTCTGTGGCAGCGCCGCGGGC
>DASXWX010000303.1:0-1993 GCA_036503395.1 Candidatus Limnocylindrales bacterium | reverse complement strand
GATCTCCACCTTGAAAGGGTGGCGTCCTAGGCCTCTAGACGATGGGGGCGGACCGACCGGAGGGTAACACCGGCGACGTTCGACTCCGGCCTCAGCCCCGGTAAGCGAGGGCCAGGACGAGCGCGAACGCGAAGGCGCCGGCGGAGATCACGCCGGCGATGCCGCCGCCGATCGCGACGACCAGCGCCCGACCGACATGGCCGTCACGCCCGGCGTGGAAGGTCGCCAGGCCGCCGGCGGCGGCGAGGGCCAGGAACACGAGCCCGAGGACGGCCGCGCCGGACGCGAGGAGCGGGATCTGCTGGGTATCGCGAACGGTGATCGCGTACGCGAGGTAGACGAGGCTGCCGATGATCGCGACGAGGAGCGTGACCCGTGTCGGGGTGACGAGGCGACGAGGCCGTTCGCGCGGCGGCGGGGGCTCGGGAGCGTAGTCGTACGGGGCGACGAGGTCGTCGCTCCGGTCGCCCGGCCAGGTCACGATGCCGCCCCGACGGTTCGGTGGTAGACGGCCACGTTGTACGAGAGCCGTGGACGCCGCAGCGTGGCGGCGAGCTCGGTGCCGACGGCACCGAAGGCCTCACCCAGGAACGTGGCCGCCTCCTCCAGGGTCTCGAACGTCCACCACGCGTGCACGACCCGAATCTTCCAGCCGCTCGACAGGAAGGGCCCGTCGCGCCTGCTCCACGGACCGTACTCCGGGAGGTCGGGCGGCCGGAGCCGCGACACGTCGTCGCGTCCGTAGTCATGGACGACGAGCAGCCGGCCGCCGGGGCGGAGGACGCGGCTCGCCTCCTCGATCTCGGACCTGTTCGGTCCCCGGAAGCCGTCCCAGAGCGCGACGACGGCGTCGACCGCGGCACCGCCCAGGCCCGTCGCCGCCGCCGACGGAACGACGGTCACGGTCGCCCCACGCTCCTCCAGCTGCGACGCGCGGAGCGGGCCGCCCTCGACGAGGGCGACGTCCCGGCCGGTGAGCGGCCCGAGGTCGTCGAGGACGCGGGGGATCTTCGCCTCGCGGTCGAGATGCGCGGCGAGTCGCGCCGCAAGCGGCGGTTCGAGGGGGAACGGCAGGTCGGCCAAGGCCGGAGTATCGCGTATCGACCGTGCGAAGCCCCTTGCGGACGCGGGGCCGGTCGCGCCATCCGGCCGCGGCCTGCGCTACCGTCGCGGCGTGACCACGACGAGTCGCAACGGTCTGCGTGACATGCCAGCCGGCATCGCGGTCTTTCTCGCCTACGCGGTGCTCGTCCTGGCGGCGATTGCGCTGACCCTCCCCGTCGTCATCGAGCAGGCCGTCGTGATCCCGATCAGCCCGATCGGCGTCGTCGTCATGGGCCTCCTCGCGTACACGATCTTCACGATCACGCTGACCCTCCAGCGAAAGGAGGCCGCGCGGACGCTCGCGCTCGGTCTCGCCAGCCTCACGCTCCCGGCGATTCCGTTCCTGCTGCTCGGGCGCCTCGTCATCCCGGCAGCGGTCGTCGCGCTCGTCGCGATCGCCCTGTTCGTCGGCCTGACCCGCTCGTCGGCCCGCCGCTGGCTCAACGAACGGTAGGCCGCGGGCCACACGATCAGGTGTCGAACGGTAGGCTTCCGCGTGCGCGTCGCGTCCGCGGACGCGTGAGATTCGATCGCCGTCCGCCCCGTCCCGGGCGCCGACCTCGAGGTTCCGTGTGACCACCCGACCCCGCGCCGGCGAGCGCCCGCGCACCGGCCCCCGAACGCGACGCGACACGCGCCCCTTCCTCGAACGGCACCGCGGCGCGGTCGTTGCCGCGGTCATCATCGCCGTCGTCGTGGCGGTCTCCGGGTTCGTCTTCATCCAGGCGACCGCGCCGGCCTACGCGTGCTCGTCGATCTTCAACCCGCCCGAGGCAGCGACGCCATCAGGCTGGCCTCAGCCCGACCGCGGCAAGACGCACGTCAACCCGGGCACGTTCCTGACCTACGATTTCTGCCCGCCCGCGTCGGGGCCGCACAACACGACGAG
>DASXWX010000302.1:0-3609 GCA_036503395.1 Candidatus Limnocylindrales bacterium | reverse complement strand
AGCGTCCTTCGCGGACGTGCCCGACGCTGTCGACGGCCGGCGTCGCGCTGCCGAGGACGACGGCCGCACCCGCGAGCTCAGCCAGCCGGATCGCCGTGTCGCGGGCCTGTAGCCGGGGCGTCCGGTCGCTCTTGTAGGCCGCCTCGTGCTCCTCGTCGACGACCACCAGGCCGACGTCCGCGAGCGGCGCGCCCACGGCCGCCCGGGTGCCGACGACGACGTCGACTCCGCCGGCACGGATCCGGCGCCACTCGTCGGCCCGCTCCCCCGCCCCGAGGCCCGAGTGGACGACCGCGAGCTCGACGGCGAGGTCGGCCCGGAGCCGGTCGACGAGCGGGGTCGCGAGCGCGATTTCCGGGACGAGAACGAGGGCCGGACGACCCGCGGCCAGGGACGCGGCGATCGCCTCGACGTACACGGCCGTCTTGCCGGCACCGGTGATCCCGTCGAGCAGGAGCGGCGTCGGATCGCGGCGGACGATCGCCTCGACGACGCGATCGACCGCTTCGGCCTGCTCCGGCGTAAGGCCGGCGCCGACCGGCCGCGCGCCACGTGACGCCGGCGGGCGCGAGCCGAGGGGCCGCCGCGGCCGCTCCCGGACATCCGCCCGGATCAGCCCCCGTCGCACGAGGCTGGCGACCGTCGCCTGGCCGTGTCGCCCGGCGAGGTCCGCCGACCGGACCGGACCGCCGAACGCGGCCAGCTCGTCGAGCGCGGCGCGCTGCCGCGGGCCGAGGCGACCCACCGGCGCGACCTCGGGCGCACCCTGAACTGCCTCGACCCAGCGCTCGTACCGTGGCCCGGCCGAGGCGCCGACGAGCGTCCAGTCGAGGTCGACGAAGCCGCTCGCCGCGAGCGCCCGGAGGCGCCGAAGGACCGCGGCCCGGCCCTCGGCCGACTCGACGTCACGGACGCGCCGCGGACCGCGCTCGAGCTGGTCGACGATGTCGGCGTCGACGGCGTCGAGGCGTTCCGCGCCGATCTCGACCGGCCGACGCTCCGCCACGAGCTCGAGCCGCTCGAGCAGTCCCGGTGGCAGGAACGACCGAATCGTCGCTACCGGCGGCGCGAGATAGTGCTCGCCGACCCAGCGGGCGAGGGCGAGGCCGAGCGGGGGAAGCAGCGGGCCATCCGCCCGAACCCGGTCGACGACATCGCGGACGTCGCGACCGTCGGGTGCGGCGGCCGCGGGTCCGAGGACGATCCCGAGCGCCTGGCGGCGCCCGTACGGGACGATGACCGCCTCGCCCGGGCCCACGTCGTGGGATCGCTGGCCGAGCCGGTAGGTGTACGGAACGGCACCGGCCGCGCCGGGCGCATCGACCGCGACCTCGACGAGCGCGTCACCCGCGTCGACGGTCGCCACGCCCCCGAGACCCAGCTCGAGCGGCGCCGCGGTCGCGTCCGCCATCGCGCCGAGGATCAGAGGACCGTGCGGCGGGTCGGGTGCTTGCGCTTTTCGACCCGGATGATCGCCTCGATCCGCTCGGCGGTCCGCTCGACCTGGTCGGTCTCGTTCACGACGACGTAGTCGTAGTCGTCCTGGCGGGCCAGCTCGACCGCCGCGTTTCGCTGCCGGATCTCCAGCTCGTCGGCCGTCTCGGTGGCGCGGGTCTTGAGGCGCTGGAAGAGGGTCTCGAGCGACGGCGGGACGACGAAGACGAGGAGCGCGTTCGCCACGCGCTCCTTCACGACCTGCGCGCCCTGGACGTCGATCTTGAGGATGACGTCGCGTCCGGCCGCGAGCGCATCGGCGACCTCGGCGCGCGGCGTTCCGTACCAGTGGCCGTGGACGAGGTTCGCCTCGAGGAGGCCACCGGCCTCGCGGAGGGCGGTGAACGCCTCGGGCGCCAGGAAGTGGTAGCTGATGCCGGCGACCTCCCCCGGACGCCGCGGCCGCGTCGTGCAGGTCGTCACGTAGTGGTAGGCGTCACCGCCCCCGCCGCGGCGCATCGCCTCGATGATCGTGTCCTTGCCGACGCCGGACGGGCCGGAGATGATCGCGAGGAGCGCGCCCGGCGCGCCGACGGCCGGACCGGGCGGGCGGCTGGCCGCCCCGTCGCTCGCGGCCCGATCCGTCGGCCGCTCCGCCACCCTGGTCACCGGGCCCCGACCGCGCGAAGCGGCGTCAGGACGTTCTCGAGCTCGTCGGGGAGCGGCGACTCCGCGCGCACGAGCCGGCCGTCCGCGGGGCTCGTGAACTCGAGCCGCCAGGCGTGGAGGAAGAGACGTTCGAGGCCATCCGGTCCGCGACGCGACGTCCCGGTGCCGTACACGGGATCGCCGGCCACCGGATGGCCGATCGCCGCGAGATGGACCCGGATCTGGTGGGTCCGCCCGGTCACCAGGTCGAGCTCGAGGAGCGACCAGCCCTCGAATCGCTCCCGGACGCGGTAGCCGGTCACGGCAGGACGACCGTCGGGGACGACCGCGATCCGCTGCCGGTTCCGCGGATCCCGTCCCAGCGGCGCCTCGATCCGGCCGACCGTTGCCTCGGGCGAGCCGGCGGCGAGCGCGAGATACGTCTTCTTGACCCGGCGGGCCTTGAGCTGGGCCATCAGGCTCGACTGCGCGGCATCGTTCCGGGCGACCATCAGCAGTCCCGAGGTGTCGCGATCGAGCCGGTGGACGATCCCCGGACGGCGGACACCGGCGATCCCGCCGAAGGCGGCCTCGCCCTCGGGCGATCGCGCCAGGAGCGCGTTGACCAGCGTCCCGTCCCAGTGGCCGGGTGCCGGGTGGACGACCAGACCGGCCGGCTTGTCGACGACGAGGACGGCCGGATCCTCGTACACGACCCGGACCGGGATCGTCGGGTCGGGCGTGAGGTGCGGCGCATCCTCGGGCGGCGGGACGTCGAGCTCGAGCCACGTCCCGGGACCGACCACGGCGTTCGGCCGGACCAGCCGCCCGTCGGCCGTGAGACGGCCCTCGCCGATGAGCCGCTGGACGAAGCTGCGCGAGAGACCGGTGACGTCGGCAACGTAGCGGTCCACGCGCCGCCGCTCTCGACCCTCGGGCACGATGAACGAGCGGCGGCCGACCTCGAGAGTCACTCGGGACCCTCCCCCGGCGACGCCACCGGTCGGTCCGATGTTGCGGGCACGGGCCGGCGCCGCTCCTCCCACTCCCCGAGGATCGCGAGCACGATCAGGAGCACGATCGAGGTGCTGATCGCGGCGTCGGCGACGTTGAACGTGTACCAGCGGACGTTGCCGATCCCCGCGTCGACGAAGTCGACCACGTAGCCGATCCGGATTCGGTCGGTCAGGTTGCCGAGGGCGCCGCCGAGGAGGAGGCCGAGGGCGACGGTCACCGCCAGCGACGCGCCGGCTCGCGCCTCGTAGACGACGATCAGGGCGACGACCCCGAGCGACACGACTGCGAACACGGGCGCCTGGCCATGGAACAGCCCGAACAGCCCGCCGTTGTTCTGGCCGTGGACGATCCGGACGAGGTCGCCCGCGACGGCGACCGACTGGCCCGGCGTGAGGTTCGCCGCCACGACGGCCTTGGTCACCTGGTCGAGGACGACGATCACCGCCGCGAGCCCGGCGAACAGGATCCAGCGCGACCGCGGCGTCCGGATCACGACGTCCCGCCCAGATC
>DASXWX010000301.1:0-3967 GCA_036503395.1 Candidatus Limnocylindrales bacterium | reverse complement strand
GAGACGCTCGACGCGACCGCGCGCCTCGCGACCGCGCTGGGCGACGAGCGGCGGCCGCTCCTCCGCGACCTCGGGCGCGAGCTCCACCCGCTTCCGGCGGTCCGCTCGACGCTCGCGCGCAGCTTCGACCCGACCGGCGAGCTGCTCGATACCGCGTCGCCCACGCTGGGCGGGCTGCGCGCCGCCGTTCGCGTCGCCTACGACCGTCTCAGGCGCAGGCTCGACGCGCTCGTGACGAACGAGCTCGGCGGGGCGCTCCAGGAGCCGATCGTCACGCTCCGCAACGGACGCTACGTGGTGCCGGTGAAGGCCGAGGCCCGGGGTCGAGTCAGGGGCATCGTCCACGACGCGTCGGGGAGTGGTCAGACGCTGTTCGTGGAGCCGCTCGTCGCCGTCGAGCTCGGCAACGCCTGGCGTGAGGCGCAGGCCGCAGTCGATGAGGAGGAGGCGCGCATCCTCGACGAGCTCTCGGCGCTCGTCGGCGCGAACGCCACTCTCCTGAAGGACTCTCTCGACGCCCTCGCGCGTTTCGACCTGTGGGCTGCCAAGGCGAAGCTCGCCGCCGAGATGGACGCGACGCGGGCGGAGACGACCGACCGCCAGGAGCTCGAGCTGCTCTCGGCCCGCCATCCGGGCCTCGTCGGCCGGGTCGTCCCGATCGACGTTCGCCTGGGCGGAGAGTTCACCGCGCTGGTCGTCACCGGCCCCAACACCGGCGGCAAGACGGTCACGCTGCGGACCATCGGCCTGCTTGCGCTCATGCACCAGGCCGGCCTCCACGTTCCCGCCGCGCCCGGAAGCCGGCTGCCGATCCTCCGCGACGTCTTCGCCGACATCGGTGACGAGCAGTCGATCGCCCAGTCACTGTCGACGTTCTCGGGCCATCTGTCGCGGATCATCCGGATCGTCGACGCGGCCGGGTCCGGGACGCTCGTGCTGCTCGACGAGCTCGGCGCGGGCACGGATCCGACCGAGGGTTCCGCGCTGGCCCAGGCGCTCCTCGACCACTTCATCCGGGTCGGTGCGCTCGTCGCGGCGACGACGCACTACGCCGAGCTCAAGGCCTACGCCCACGACACCCCCGAAGCCAGGAACGCCTCGGTCGAGTTCGACCTCGACACGCTCAGCCCGACCTATCGCCTGTCGATCGGGCTTCCGGGCGGCAGCCAGGCCTTCGCGATCGCCGAGCGACTCGGGCTCCCCGAGCCGATCGTCGCCGACGCCCGGTCACGGCTGACTGAGACCCAGCGCTCGTTCGAGGCGACCCTCGCCTCGCTCCGCGAGAGCGAGACGGCGAGCGCGGAGGCGCTCGAGCGGGCCCACGATGCCGAGGCCCGGGCGGCCGAGGCGCTCCGCGCGGCCGAGGACGAACGGCGGCGGGCCCGACGCGAGCGGGACGAGGCGGTCCGCGCGGCCCGCGAGGAGGCAGACGCCGTGCTGGAGGCGCTCCGCGCGGAGGTCGCCGGCGTCCGCCGGACCCTCGAGCGCGAAACGGTCACGGCGCCGGCGCTCGACGCGGCGATCGCGCGGGCGGAGACGCAGGCGACGCGCCTTCCGGCACGCTCGACACCCGAGCCGACCCGCTCGACCCGGCGGTCGTGGCGTGTCGGCGAGGTGGCTCGCAGCCGAACCGCGGGCTGGGAGGGCCGGATCATCTCGCTCGATCGCGGGGGAAGGCGGGCAGTGCTCGAGACGGGCGGCATCCGGGTCTCGGTCGACGCTCGGGACCTCGAGCCTGCCACGGCAGGCATGGCCGGAGGAGGAGACGGACGCTCGCGTCGCGTGGAAGCGCCCGCGGGTGGATTAGAGACGATCCAGCTGTCACGAGCTCGCACGGTGGCATCGTCGCTCGACCTGCGCGGGGCCCGCGTCGATGAGGCGCTCGAGGCCCTCGCGCGCTACCTCGACGACGCCTCGCTCGCGGGTCTCGAGCGGGCGACGATCGTCCACGGCGTCGGCACCGGGGCACTTCGCGACGCAGTGCGGGCGGCCGCGGGATCGCATCCGCTCGTCCGTGCGATCCGGGCGGGCAACCGCGCCGAGGGCGGCGAAGGGTCGACGATCGTCGAGCTCTGAGCCGCGAGTCCCGGCACCCGGCCGGCACTCAGGGCTTTGGCGACTTCGACGGCTTCGGGGTGGGGGACGGCGTTGGGGACGGCGGCCCCGGCGATGGGCTCGGCTCGATCGACGGGCAGGGGCCGACCAGCGGGTCGCAGCTCGGTGTCGGCGTCGGCGACGGGGGCAGGGGCTTGCATGTCTTGGTCGGCGCGAACGAGGCGCCCCAGGTCGTCCCGAAGGGATAGAACCCTGTGCCGTAGAAGTAGCTCGTCCGGGTTCCCTTGAGCCCGCCGCCGACGCCGCTGCCGCGCGAGGCGCGGGCGGCCCAGTCGCGCGTGTACTTCTGCCACTCCGGGAACTGGGGCTCGAGCTTGCTCACGTCGAAGAAGCCACGCTGGATCTGGGGTCCCGTGCAGCCGTCGTTCCAGAGAAGCCCGGTCGCCTTGTCGATGTCGACGACCCGTTTCGTGTCGTCGGGCTTGCTCGGCTGGGTGCCCTTGATGAACAGCTCGTCGACCGTCTTTCGGGTGAAGGGACCGGGCAGCATGCCGCTGAACGCGTCGACCTTCTCGGTCACGAGGCCGCCCGGCCTGTTGTCGGCGAACGAGGCGAACGGCTCGCCCTTGCTGACGTTCGTCATGATCCGCGACCAAAGCGGCGCCGACGAATCGAGTGAGAGGCTGCCGCCGTTCGGCGTGCTGTCGCTGTTGCCCATCCAGACGCCGACGACGAGCTGCGGCGCCTTCGGATCCTTGGGCGGGGCCAGGAAGCCGAACGCCGTCACGTCCTTGTTGTCGCTCGTGGTGCCGGTCTTGTAGGCGGCCTCGCGGCGCTGGCCGTGATCGATGATCCGCCATTTCGCCCAGAACGGGTTCGTCTGCAGCTCGGTGTTGCCCTTGAGGATGTCGGCCATGATGTAGGCCGTCTGCGGGCTGACGACCTCGGTGCCCTTCTCGTTGGCGGGATTCGCCGGCGGCCAGACCTGGTTCCCGCTCGAGTCGGTCACCGAGAGGATCATCTGGCGCGGCATCCGGACGCCGCCGTTGGCGAGCGTGGCGTAAGCGCCGAGCAGGTCGATCGGGTGCATCACCTGGGTCCCGATGCTCTGGCTCACGACCGGCGCCGTGCCCTTGGGATAGCGGATTCCGAAGTCCTTCGTCCGGGCCAGCTCGTGGGCGATTCCGATGTAGAAGCCCGACTTGATCGCGGGCACGTTGAGCGAGAACTGGAGGGCGGAGCGGAGGCGGACCGGGCCGCGCTCGAGGTGGTCGGCCTGGGTCGGGATGAAGTTGTTGCCGAAGTTCGTGGTGACGTCCATGAACATCGTCGCGGCGGTGAGCTTCTGCTCGTCGATCCCGATCGAGTAGTCGATCGGCTTGATCGCCGAACCCGGCTGCCGCCAGCCATCGCCGAGGACGTCGAACTGGGGCTGGAACTTCTTGTTGCCCGAGTCGGTGTAGCTGGCGCTGCCGACGTAGGCCAGGATCTGGCCCGTCCGGGCGTCCTCCACCCCCGCGGCGGCGTTGTTGATGCTCCACTGCCGAAGCGCCCGGATCCAGGTCCGGTCCGAGTTCGGGATCTTGAGGCGGTCGAGGATGGCCTCGGTGTTCTTCCGGTTCGGCGCCCGGGCCGCGGCGTAGACCCACTTCTCGGTCGTCTGCTGCATGTCGTAGTTGAGCGTCGTCGTGACGTGGTAGCCGCCGGTGTCGACCTTCTCACAGCTGTCCGCGGCGTCGGCGCCGCAGAGGAGCGTCCCGAGCTCGCTCCGGACCTGCCAGACGAACTGGGCGGCCTTCCACTGTGCGGACGTCTGCGGGACGAGCACGACCGGCTCATGCATCGCGGCCTCGATGTCGGCATCGCTGACGGACGTCTTCGTGAGGACGCGGCTCGTCAGCATCGCCTGGAG
>DASXWX010000300.1:0-4800 GCA_036503395.1 Candidatus Limnocylindrales bacterium | reverse complement strand
ATGGAGGCCGTCTGCCGGCTTCGGACCGACGCGGGACGCGCTCCCAGGCAACCCGCCGCGACGTACTACACGTTCGAGCCGTACACGCGCCTCTTCGGGGCGGCCGAAGGGACCGCTCGATGACGACCGCGGAGGCACCCGGCGACGTCCGCTACGAGCGGTTCGAGCCGGATGAGTACGCGGCCCGATGGGACGCGATCGGGCGGATGCTCGATGAGTCCGGCGCAGATGCGCTCGTCGTGTTCGGCAACCAGAATGCCCGGGCCGACATGCAGTACCTCACCGCGTGGGGCCCGCGCCAGGACAGCTACCTCGTCGCGGGCGGGAGTCGGCCGCCGGCGCTCCGGGTCCAGCTCTACAACCACGTCCCGACGGCGAGGCTCATGTCGGTGGCCGACGATGTCGAGTGGGCCGGCCCGGACTCGATCGCCACCGTCGCCGACGAGGTCCGCGCCCGCGGCCACGTCCGGCGGGTCGCGCTGCTCGGCCCGATGCCGTGGCAAGCCCACGCGAAGCTCGCGGCCGCACTCGGCGATGTCGAGCTGGTCGATCTCGGGGCGCGCTTCCGCCGGCACCGGCTCGTCAAGAGCCCGACCGAGATCGAATGGATGCGGCGCGGGGCGGAGCTCTCGGACGCGGGGATCGCCGCGCTCGTCGACGCCGCCCGACCGGGGATGCGCGAGGACGAGCTCGGTGCGATCGTCGAGGCCGGCTACGGTCGGCTCGGCGGCCAGCACGGGATCTGCTTCATCGCGGCGGCGCCGATGACCGGGGGCGGAAGGTTCGTGCCCTCCCAGCACTGGTCGAGCCGTCCGATCGAGCGTGGCGATGCGGTCATGATCGAGCTGAGCGCGGGCGTCGGCGGCTACACCGGTCAGGTCCTCCGGACGGTCGCGGTCGACGCCGACCCTCCGGCCGCCTATCGCGCGCTCCACGACGTCGCGAGCGAGGCGTTCGCGGCGATCGTCGACGCGATCCGGCCGGGGGTGACGGCGGCCGAGATCCAGGCGGTCGCGGGGGTGATCGACCGGGCCGGCTATTCCGTCTGTGACGACGTCGTCCACGGCTACGGTGGCGGCTACCTGCCGCCGGTCCTGCGCACGCCCGCGACCGCGCATGGGCCGGCGCCGGACCTCGAGCTGCGGCCGGGGATGATGCTCGTCGTCCAGCCCAACGTCATCACACCCGACGCCACGCTCGGGGTCCAGACGGGCGAGCTCGTCGTCGTGACCGACGACGGCGCAGAATCGCTCCACCACGCCCCGCGGGGGCTCCTCCGGTCCGGGCCCGCCTGAGTGCCGTCGCTCGCGCGTCCGGCCTCGCTCGACGAGGCGCTCGGCGCGCTGCGGGCCGAGCCCGCAGCTCGGCCGGTCGCCGGTGGCGTCGGGCTGCTCCTCCGGGCCGCGTTCGGCGAGAGTCTTCCCGATCACGTCGTCGCGGTCGGTCGGCTGCCCGAGCTCCGCTCCATCGAGCCGGAGCGCGACGGGGTGCGGATCGGCGCCGCGGTCACCCTCGCGGAGCTCGCCCGGTCGCAGATCGTGCGTGTGCGCGCGCCGCTGCTCGCCGCGGCGGCCGAGGCGGCGGCGAACCCCGGGGTGCGGACGACGGCGACTCTCGGCGGCAACCTGCTCGACCGCCCCGGCGCGTCCGACCTCGTCGCCACCGCGCTGGCCCTCGACGCCGAAGTCGTGTCGGCCGACGAACGGGCGGAGGCCACGCACACGCTCCGGTCGCTGCTCGAGACGCGCGCCGCGAACGCCGACCACCCGCCACGACTGCTCCTCGTGGCGATCGTCGTCCCGCGGGCCGACCGCTGGGGGTTCGAGCGTCTGACGACGCGCGGTGCCGGCGACCGACCGGCGGCGACCGTCGCCATGTCGTTCTCCGGCTCGGGCGAGCGCTCCACCGTCGCCGCGTGGGCGACGTGGATTGCGGACCGACCCGTGCCGTTGGTGAAGGCGGGACGGGCTGTCCTCGACGGGGCGCCCGACGCGGCGCTGCGCGCCGCCGTGGACGAGGATCTCGACGGCCTCGCGATGGCCGACGACCTCCGAGCGACTGCCGCCTATCGGCGTCGCGTCCTGCCAGTCCTGGTCCGACGGGCGTTCGAAGCAGCTCGCGCGCGGGGATGACCGCCGTCGACCGCGACGCCCGGGCCACCGGCTGGGCCGCGACCGCAGACCTCGAGGCGGAGCCGCGCGAACGGGTTGCCGGCCGCCTCCGCTACGTGATCGACACCGAGCTCCCCGGGATGGCCTTCGGCGCGATCGTCCGGAGCCGCGTGGCGGCGGGGCGACTCACCGGGATCGACGCATCGGAGGCCGAGCGGGTGCCGGGCGTCTTCCGCGTCGTCTCGGGCGCGGACGTGGCGGCCGCCGGTCTCGCCGGCGCGCGGTTCGGCAGCCTCGGCGAGCAGCCGATCCTCCCGACCGAACGCGTGACCTACGTCGGCGAACCCGTTGCGATCGTCGTCGCCGACACCGCCGCGACCGCGCGCCGGGCGGCCGCCCTCGTCGGCATCGCGGTCACGCCGGCGCCGGCCGTCCTCACGCCCGACGACGCCCTCGCCGAGGGCGCCCCGATCGTGCGCGAGGGTCGCGACGACAACGTGCTGACGCGCTGGGCGCGGTCGCACGGCGACCTCGACGGCGCCCGGTCGCGCTCGGCCAGGATCTTTCGTGCCCGCTTCTCCAGCCCGGCGGCGCAGCAGGCGTCGCTCGAGCCTCACGTCTGCCTCGCCGAATGGCGCGACGGCCGCCTCGAGGTCTGGTCCACGAGCCAGAGCCCGAGCCGCGCGACCGAGGACCTGGCAAAGGTGTTCGGCCTCGAGCGGGACGCGGTCGCGGTTCGAGTGCCACCGCTCGGCGGCGGCTACGGTGGCAAGAACCAGACGAAGCTCGAACCGCTCGTCGCGTTCGCCGCGCGGATCAGCGGCCGGCCGGTCAAGGTCGTCAACGCCCGTTCCGACGAGTTCGTGACGGTGACCAAGCACGCCGCGGCGGTGGAGATCGAGAGCGGAATCGACGCCGACGGCGGGTTCACCTTCCGGACCGCGATCATCCGCTGGAGCGCCGGCGCCTACGCGTTCTCGAGCGTCGCGGTGGCGCGTGCCGGCGGGCTGGCCGTCCTCGGGCCGTACCGGGTGCCGGCGGCGTCGGTCGAGTCGGTCATGGCCTGGACGAACCTGCCGCCGGCGGGGTCGTTCCGTGGCCTGGGCGTCAGCCAGGCGGCCTGGGCCGGCGAGCAGCAGGTCGACGAGATCGCGCGGGCGATCGGGGCCAACCCGGTGGACTTTCGGCGGGCCAACCTCGTCCGTTCGGGAGAGCGGCTCTGGACCGGGGAACGCGTCGCCGACGCACACTGGGTCGAGTGCCTGGACGCCGCAGTGGCCGGGCTGGAGGCCGCGCGGTCGCATCGAAACCGCGGCCCGGCCGCTCCATTCGCCTCGCGCGCGCTCCGGCGCGGAACGGGTGTGGCGGTCGCCATGAAGCACACGATCACGCCGTCCCGCTCGGAGGCCGAGGTCGCGGTGCTGCCCGACGGCCGGGTCGAGGTGCGGACGAGCGCGGTCGACATGGGCCAGGGCGTCGAGGTCGTCCTCGCCCGGATCGCCGCGCAGGCCCTCTGGCTCCCGGTCGAGCGGATCGTCGTCGCGCGTCCGGACACCGCGCGCACGCCGTACGACATGACGACGAGCTCGAGCCGGGCGACCTTCGCGGTCGGGAGCGCCGTGGAGGCGGCTGCCCGCGACCTCATCGACCGCTCGATCGAGGCGGCGTCCGTCGCGCTCGAGGTTCCGCCTGATCGCCTCACCTGGACGAGCGACGGCGTTCGCGAACGGTCGATGGACCTCACGGTGAGCCTGGCCGAGCTCGCGGCGCACGGCTCGGGAGCGGAGGTCGCCGGTCGTGCGACGTTCGTCAACGAGCCCGACCGGGACGCCGAGACCGGCGAGCCCGTCAGCTCGAGCCACTGGCACCAGGGCGCGGTGGCGCTCGACGCGAGCGTCGACGCCGAGACGGGTGTCGTGCGGATCGAGGCGCTGGCGGGGGCAGCGTGGGCCGGGCGCGTGGTCAACGAGCCCGGTGCCCGGCTGCAGAACGAGGGCAACCTGATCTTCGGGCTCGGCCCGGCGCTGGCCGAGGCCCTCGAGTTCCCGGACGGCGCGCCCGCCGTGGCCGACCTGCTCGACTACCGCCTGCCGACGATCCGCGACGTGCCCTGGGCGCTCCAGACGGCGACGCTGGAGATGGATGACGCGGCGGCGGGCGACGGCCATCCGGAGCGGCACGGCCTCGGCGAGAGCCTGATCCCGGCCGTCGCACCGGCGCTCGGGACTGCGGTGGCGGCGGCGACCGGCGCATGTGTCCGCCGGCTTCCGATCTCGCCCGAGCGGGTCCTCACGGCCCTCGACGACGCATGACCGAGCGTCTCCGACTGCGGGTAAACGAGCGCGAGGTCGAGGTCGAGGCCGACCCGCTCACTCCCCTCCAGTCGGTCGTCCACGATCTCCTCGGGCTGCGCAGCGTCCGCCTCGGATGCGGTGTCGGGACGTGCGGCGCCTGCACGGTCCTGCTCGACGGCGAGCCCGCCCGCTCGTGCCTCGTGCCGGCCGCGCTCGCCTCCGATCGTGAGATCGTCACGAACGAAGGACTCCCAGACGACCACCCCGTCCGGGTGACGTTCGTCGCCGAGCACGCCTACCAGTGCGGCTATTGCATTCCCGGGTTCGTCCTTGCGGCGACGGCTCTCCTCCGGGACGCCCCGGATCCTGGGCCCGACGAGATCGATGCCGCCCTC
>DASXWX010000299.1:0-9844 GCA_036503395.1 Candidatus Limnocylindrales bacterium | reverse complement strand
CGCGCTCGTTGCGTTCTCAGGTGCGCCGACCTCGGGGTACGCCTCGACCGCTACGAACCCCCGCGCGCCCAGGTCGTCGCAGACCGCGCTCACGAGCCGAGCGGCCCAACCCTGGCGCCGGCCCTCGGCCGTCGTCGCGATACAGGTGATCACCGCGGGCGGCGGTGATTGCGGCAGCTGCGGGTAGAGGTCGCGCAGCCGCTGGGCACGCGGGTAGGCGGTCAGCGGCCCGTACTGCGCGTACGCGATCGACGTGCCGTCGACCTGGAGGACCTTCGCGTACGACCCGAAGACGTGGGCCCCGCGTACGAGCAACCGGAGCTTCGGCGGCGCGTCATCGGGCGCGGTCGCCGCCGAGCGTGGTCGGGCCAGGAAGGGATTGCGCTCGTCGTCGTCGCGGCGGGCGAAGGGATTGCCGGCGAGGCGATCGCCGGATGGCGCGAACGGGTTCGACGCCGGGCCGGTCCGCGCCGCCGGCGCGAACGGATTGGCCGTGGCTTCCGGGCGCGCGGCATTCGGTTCGGCGGGCGGGCGCGCAGCCGTGAGCCAGCTGGGACGGCGCGCCTTCGTGCCGCGTCCGGCGTCCTCCCAGTAGTCGCACGTGCGGTGGTCGAACGACGGGTCCGCGCACGGCGGGACGAGCCCGAAGGACTCGGCGTCGACGACCTCGACGAGACGCACCTCAGCCACGAATTGACTCCGGCCCCGGCGAATCGAGCGGGGCGAGGACGCCCGAGCGGACGATCTCCGTCTCGGCCGCGAGGTCGGGCCCCGGCTCGCGGTCGTCTCCGAGCCGCTCGATTCGCGATCGAACGATCGAATGGCCGGCCATGACGCCTGCGCCGGCCGCCGGCCTCGCGCCGGAGCCGTCCGCCGCGAGCAGGTCGAGTCGGAGGTCGAGGGCCTGGGCGGCACAGACCAGCTCGATCGCGAGGATCCGCTCGACGTTGGCCAGGACCGACCTGGCATGGCGCCCCGCGATCGGGCCCATCGAGACGTGGTCCTCCTGGTTGGCCGAGGTCGGGATCGTGTCCGCGGAGGCGGGGTGGACGAGGACCTTGTCCTCCGACGCGAGCGCGGCCGCCGTGTACTGCGCGAGCATGAGCCCCGAGTTCGTGCCGGGCTCGGGCGAGAGGAACGCCGGCAGACCGCCATTCAGGCGTGGGTCCACGAGGAGCGCCGTCCGGCGCTCGCTGATCGAGCCGAGCTCGGCGACCGCCAGCTTCGCGAAGTCGAGCGCGAGGGCAACCGGCTCGCCGTGGAAGTTCCCGCCGCTGATCACCCGCCCGCTGCCGGTCGCGACCGCATCGGGGGCGGCCGGCTCAGGGAAGACGAGCGGATTGTCCGTGGCGCTGTTGAGCTCGATCTCGAGGACGCGGCCGAGGTGGTCGAGCGCGTCCCGGACGGCGCCGTGGACCTGCGGCACGCAGCGGAGCGAGTACGGATCCTGGACCTTGTGGCGGGAGCCGTGATGCGCCGACTGGACCTCGGAGCCGCGGAGCAGGTGGCGGAGCTCGGCCGCCACGGCGATCTGGCCGGGGTGCGGCCGGGCCAGCTGGTAGGCCGCGGCGTAGGCGACCTCGGTCCCGAGCAGCGCCTCGACGGTCATCGCCGCGACCACGGAAGCCGTTCTGACCAGCCGCTCGGCGTCGGCCAGCAGGAGCGCGCCGAGGGCGGACATGAGCTGGGTCCCGTTGAGGAGCGCGAGCCCCTCCTTTGGTGCCAGCACGAGTGGCTCGAGGCCGGTCTCGCGGAGTGCAACGAGCCCCGGGACCACCTGCCCGCCGATCTCCGCGTGGCCGCGGCCGATAAGGGGCAGCGCCAGATGGGCGAGCGGGGCGAGATCCCCCGACGCGCCGACGCTGCCCTGCTCGGGCACGACCGGGTGGATCCCGAGCCGGAGGAAGTCGGACAGTCGCTCGACGAGCTCGGGCCGGCAGCCGGAGTGGCCGAGCGCGAGCGTGTTCGCCCGGAGCAGGAGCATCGCCCGGACGACATCGCGCTCGAACGGCGGCCCGACGCCGGCGGCGTGGCTCAGCAGCAGGCGCTCCTGGAGCGTGGCGGCCTCGTCAGGCGACACGAACGTCGTGGCGAGATCGCCGAACCCGGTCGTGACGCCGTAGACGAGCTCGCCCTCGGCGACGAGGCGCTCGAGGACGGAGCGGGACTCCGCCATGCGTGTTCGTGCATCGGAGTCCAGCCGGACTTCGGCGCCTCGGCGTGCCACCGATTCGACCGCGGCGACCGTGAGGTTCGCACCCGTCAACATGACCGGATCGGGGCGGACGTCCGAGGGGGTCACGGGCGGAGGATAGTCGGCATACCCTCAGGCAAGAGGCTCCGCCTGCCTCCGAGGCCCGTCACGCCTCGCGACCGCGATCCGCGATCCGCGCCGAGTGCGCCCCCGACCGCCCCAGAGGTCCTGCGCCGAGTGCTTGCCTTCATCGACCAGATCGTCATCCCGTTTCTGGCCTCGCTCTACGGAGCGGTCGGCTACGCCGGCGTCGGGCTCGCGATGGCGATCGAGTCCGCGATGATCCCGCTCCCGTCGGAGCTCGTCCTGCCGTTCGCCGGGTTCCTCGTGTCGGACCCTTTCCAGGTCGAGCCCATCACGGGCGGCCGGTGGAGCTTCTGGCTCGTGGTGATCGCGGCCACGATCGGCAACACGGTCGGTTCGCTCGTCGCCTACGCGATCGGGGCGTGGGGCGGGCGACCGTTCCTCGAGCGCTGGGGGCGCTACCTCCTGATCCGGCCGCACGAGCTCGAGCTTGCCGAGCGGTTCTTCGATCGATGGGGCGCTCCGACGGCCTTCTTCAGCCGCCTCCTGCCGGTCGTTCGGACGTTCATCTCGTTCCCCGCGGGCGTCGCCCGGATGCCGCTGCCGAAGTTCATCGCCTACTCCACGGCGGGTGCCGTCCCGTGGTCGATCGCGCTCGTTTGGGCGGGGACGCAGCTCGGCGCCCGCTGGACCGACATCCGTCACGCGCTCCAGCCGTTCGACCTGGCGATGGCCGTCGCGGTCGTCGGCCTCGTCGTCCTCTTCATCTGGTGGCGCCTCGGCATGCCGGGACGCCGAACGCAGACGCCCTGACCGGGCTCACAACGGAATACGCGCTCACAACCGAATACGCGCTCGCAAGCGAATACGCGCTCCTGTCCGCCACCGGACCCGACCGCCCCAGCGGTCACATCGCCGGGTCCGAAAGAGCTCGAAGGAGGGACCCCATGAGACGACCACTCGTCGCGCTCGCGCTCGCCGGATTCGTCCTCGCCACGCTGCCCGCCGTGGGCTCCGTCGTCGACGCGGGTGGTTGCACGAAGGTGATCGGGCCCGGACACTCGATCACGAACGCGCTCAAGAACCTCCGGCCCGGGGCCGTGCTCTGCCTGCGCGGCGGCACGTACCACCAGCGCGTCAATGCGAAGGTGAGCGGCAAGGCGGGGCACCGCATCAAGGTCCGCGCCTACCACAACGAACGGCCGATCATCGAGGGCCTCTTCTGGGTGACGCCGCGCTACGTGACGTTCGATGGGATCGACGTGAAGTGGGACGACCAGATCACGGATCACTCATTGCAGATGGTCAAGTTCCGCGGCGGCCGCAACTGGATCTGGGAGCACTCGAGGGTGTGGGGCGCACGCAGCTACGCGAACGTCCTCGTGACCCGGAGCAGCGGCGGCGCCTCGCCGGTGAACTGGACGATCCGTCGTTCGTGCATCCACGACGCGATCGGCTACTCCGGACACGACCCCACGCAGGACCACAACATCTATGTCGCCGACATCGCCGGCTCGACGGGCGGCCGGATCACCCGGAACATCATCTTCAACGCGACCCACGGCCGGAACATCAAGGTCGGGCCCGCCGGCTCGAACGTCGCGATCACCTGGAACACGCTCTATCGCGGCGGTCGGGGCGTGATCGTCTCCAACGCGTCGGCCCACACGACGATCGCCCACAACCTCATCGTCCGCTCGACGGCCGGCGATCTCATCAGCGGCTGGGAGCTCACAGGCGACGACAACCTCGCCCGCGACAACGGCGGCTGGGCGTCGGACTCGGGCCGATTCATCGGCGGGAGCGGGATCGTTCGCGGCGGCGGGAACGTCTGGGTCAATCCGCACTTCTCGTCGACGAGCTGCAGCGGCTTCCGAACGACGGCCGACTACGGCCGCTGGGCCCACTAGGCCCGGCTCATCGGACCCGGCCGCGCCGCGGGCTCACTGCCAGGGCGGCTCGTCCGGCTCACTGCCAGGGCGGCTCAGCCTGACGACGAAGGTGCTCGACGTCGTTGAGGAGCAGAAGTCGCGCATCGGAGGGACCGTCGCCGTGCTCGAACCGGAGCACGGTGACGTTCACCTGGTCCTGGGTGAACCGCTCGCGGAACTCCCGGATCGGCAGGCCGAGGGCGAGGCAGACGAGAATGCGATTGAGGCTGCTGTGGCTCACCGCGAGGACGGGCCACTCCTCGATCTCGCTCGATCCGTGCCGGCCGACGTGCGACTCGAGCAGGTCCACGAGGAAGGCGCCGGCGCGGGCGGCGACGTCGTTGCCGGACTCGCCGCCGGGGCAGCGGAGGACGGCCGGATCACGTTCCCACGCCCGGCGCCGAACCGGGTCGCGCTCGTCGATCTGGGCGTACGTCAGCCCCTCCCACTCCCCGTAGTCCATCTCGGCGAGGCGGCCATCCTCCTGGACCTCGCGGCCGCCCGCCACGATCCCTGCCGTCTCCCGGGCGCGCGCGAGCGGGCTCGAGAGGATCCGATCGAACTCGATCCCCGCGAGCCGATCGCGCAGACGTTCCGCCTGCGCGCGACCCTCGTCGGACAGCGCCACGTCGATCGTCCGCCCGAGATGCTGCTCGGGCTTCGAGCGCGGCGTGAGGCCATGGCGGGTCAGGACGAGCGTGAGCACGAACGCGAGTCTAGGGTCGTGCCAGAATCAGGCGCGAAGGAGGCACGCATAGATGACCGAACAGCGGGGTGACGCCGGGGCCGAGGCGATCGCGCACGACGCGGACGCACCGGCCGGCGCCCGCGGGGACCATGCCCCCGACGACGACGCGGCTCACCACTCCGCCGCACTCGACGACCATGACGATCACGCCCACATGGGCGAGCCACTCGGTCCCGTCGACGTGACCGCCTGGACCGTCGGCGTGGTAGGCGTCGCGCTCGGCCTGATCGTCGGCCTCTGCTTCGCCCTCGCGAGCGCCGGCTTCGCCTGATCATCGATCGCGCTCGTCGGGGTGCGCACGGCTGGTCCCGTGCCGCCCTGGCCGATCACGTGCCGTGTCCCCGAGCCCCGCACCTCGGCGTGCGTGAGCGAAGTGGCCGCAGCTGCGAACGCCGGGATGACCCGGATCACGCCACGGCCCCCTAGAACAGCCCCACGACCTCGCCGGCGGCGTCGATGTCGATCCGCTCCCCGCCCGGCGCGGACGGCAGCCCGGGCATCGTCCGCATCTCGCCGAGGAGTGGCGTGACGAAGCCCGCCCCCGCCGACAGCCGGACGTCGCGGACCGGAACGCGGAACCCGACGGGTCGGCCGAGCAGTGCCGGGTCGTGGCTGAGCGAGTACTGCGTCTTCGCCATGCAGACCTGGAGCGCGCCGTATCCCGCGGACTCGAACCGCGCGAGCGCCTTCGCCGCCGCGGGCAGGACGTCGACGCCGGCGGCGCCGTACACGCCGAGCGCGATCGCCTCGATCTTCTCGGTGAGCGGCGCGTCGTCGGGGTAGAGAAGTCGGAACTCCGGCGCGCCCTGCGCGGCCGCGGCCCAAACCGCCTCGGCGAGGCCCTCGGCGCCCGCCCCGCCGTCGGTGAAGTGGCGGGCGACCACCGCATCACGCGCCCCGGCGGCCAGCGCCATCTCGCGAACCGCCTCGATCTCGGCGTCGGTATCGGTCGGAAAGGCGTTGATCGCGACGACGGCCGGCACGCCGAACAGCCGCACGATCTCGACGTGGCGGGCGAGGTTCGCGGCGCCACCGCGGACGGCATCGACGTCCTCGGTCGTGAGGGCCGGATCGAGCGGCCGGCCGGCGACGATCCGACCCACGCCGCCGTGCATCTTGAGCGCGCGGATCGTCGCCACGACCACCGCCGCGTCGGGCCGAAGCCCCGACTGGCGGCACTTGATGTCGAAGAGCTTCTCGGCACCCATGTCCGCCCCGAAGCCGGCCTCGGTGCAGACGATCTCGTTCGTCACGAGCGCCAGGCGATCGGCGAGAACCGAGTTGTTGCCGTGGGCGATGTTGGCGAACGGACCGGCATGGACGAAGGCGGGGCCGCCCTCGAGCGTCTGGAGCAGGTTCGGCTTGATCGCGTCGCGGAGGAGGACGGTCATCGCCCCCGCCACCTTGAGGTCCTCGGCAGTGATCGGTCGGCCGTCGAGGCCCCAGGCGAGGACAATCCGGCCCAGCCGTGTCCGGAGATCGTGGAGGCCCGAGGCGAGGGCGAGGATCGCCATCACCTCTGACGCGACGGTGATCTGCCACTCGGCCTCGCGGGGCGGCCCGTTCTCGCGACCGCCGAGGCCGATGACAGTCCGCCGAACGGCGCGATCGCTGATGTCGACGACGCGGGGCCAGCCGATCGTGGCGGGATCTATGCCGAGCGCGTTTCCGTGGTGGAGGTGGTTGTCGATGAACGCCGCCGCGAGGTTGTGTGCGGCGCCGATGGCGTGGACGTCCCCGGTGAGGTGGAGGTTGAAGTCCTCCATCGGGATGACCTGGCTGTAGCCGCCGCCGGCGGCGCCGCCCTTGATACCGAAGACCGGACCGAGCGACGGCTGGCGGATCGTGACGGCCGCCCGGCGACCGATCCGGCGCAGGCCCTGGACGAGCCCGATCGTGGTCGTGGTCTTGCCTTCGCCGAGCGGCGTCGGCGTCATTGCCGTCACGACGACGTACCGGCCGCGTGCGTTCGTGGCCTCGAGGCGCTCGATCGCCTCCAGCCGGACCTTCGCCTTGGTCGGCCCGTAGAGCTCCACCTCGTCGTCGCGAAGGCCGAGCTCGCGGGCAATCTCGAGGATCGGCCGCGGCCGGACGCCGCGGGCGATCTCGAGATCCGACGGAAACGAGGCTCCGACCGTCACTTGGCCACGCGCTGGAGCGTGCGCGGCTGGTCCGATCGGGCGGTCGCCTGTTCGCGGGCCGCGCGGAGGACGTGGGTCATCAGGAGGGCGTTCGTGACCGGGCCGACGCCGCCCGGGACCGGCGTGATCGCCGACACGACCTCGCGCGCGGACTCGAAGTCGACGTCGCCGACGATTCGCCCGTCGACGACGTTGATCCCGACGTCGACGACGACGGCTCCGCGCCTGAGCATCGCGCCGGTGACAAGCCCGGGCCTGCCCACGGCAACCACGACGACGTCGGCACGACGGAGATGGTCGACGAGGTCCCGCGTGTGCGAGTGAAGCAACGTCACCGACGCGTGCTCGCGGAGGAGGAGCAGCGCGGCGGGCTTGCCGACGACGTTCGAGCGGCCGACGACGACGGCGTCGCGACCGTCGAGCTCGATCCCCGAGCGCTTGAGGATCTCGACCGCAGCCTGGGCCGTCGTCGGCAGGAAGCCGTCGTATCCGAGGGTCATCAGCCCGGCGTTGCGCGGATGGAGGCCGTCGACGTCCTTGGCCGGCTCGAGCGTGTCGATCACGGTCGAGAGGGGGATCCGCTTCGGCAGCGGCATCTGGACGATGATCCCGTGGACCGAAGGATCGCGGTTCAGCTCCTCGATGCGCGCTCGGAGGTCCGCCGCCGAAACGCGGCCGCTCAGCTCCACCTCGCGGCCCGCGATCCCGACGTTGCGACAGCTCCGAAGGATCTGCTCGAGGTAGACGGCGGACGGCGCGTCGTGACCGACGAGGACGACCGCGAGCGCCGGCGCGATTCCGTGCCGGCGCCGGAAGGCGACGACCTCGTCATGGACGCCGGCCCGGATCTCGGCCGCGATCGGCGCCCCCCGCAGGAGCCGCGGACCCGTCGTGGCGCTCACCCGCGCGCGGCGCTGAGATCGACCGGCGAGCGTGCCTCGCCCCGCGCGACGACATCGCGAACGATCGCGGCCAGCCGCGCCGTGTCGCCGACGAGTGACTCCGTCTCCGCCGCGGTCTGCTCGGCCCATCTCGTGTCGGCGACCGAGGGCAGGTTCACCTCCACGTTCCGTGCCGCGGCCCGTGCCGCGGCCTCCGCGAGGAGCCCGGCGACGACCAGATCGGACGACGCGTTGGAGTTGCTTCGACCGGCGAGCGCCTCGGCGGCGACGGCGATCTCGCGGCAGGCCTGCACTGATCGGTACGGCACCTCCGCGGCGTCGCGCGCCGCCGCCGCGAGCGCCGCCTGGCGGCTCGCGGACTCTGCCTCGGTCTCGCGCGGCAGCTTGAGCGCCGCGGCGAACGTCGCGTACGCCGCCGCATCCTCGTCCGCCAGCGCGAGCGCCCGGTCCGCGAGCTTCCGGGCGTCTCCGCCGACTCGCTCGTGGAGCGACCGATGTTCGGCGTATCGCGGCCGATCGGACAGCGCCGCGACCATCGCCACGAGACCCGCGGCCACGGCCGCCGCGACGGCGGCCGCACTGCCGCCACCCGGGACCGGCTCGGACGATGCGAGCGCGTCGACGAACGAACGCAGTGACTGGTCAGCGAAACGCCGGGACGGCACCGGCCGATTGTATGGACGGCGTGCCTTCGACCCGGACGAAAAGCCGCGAGGCGAGCGTGTACCGGCACGCCCGCCCCGCGGTTGGGGCACTCCCGGCCGCCCGGGGAGGAGCCGGCAGCCGGGTCGCGTGAATTCGGCTCAGGCGGCCTCGTCGAGCCCTTCGATCGTCCAGGTGCGGGTCCTGTGGCGGAAGCTGAGAGCGAGCCTGGCCTTCGGCGTCTCCACCTCGAACATCGTCCGCGGCCCGACCGCAACCGGGTACGCTCTCCGCTCGTCGCGGACCGCCGCGACGCTCGTCACCCGGAGGCGCTCGTCGCCCCAGACGACCTCGCGCGGACGCCCATCGAACCAGTCCGCCCGGACCGCCACGCGGACCGGCTCCACCCTGACCATCGCCATCTCCGGCTCCTTTCGCGTCTCCGGCCGGGGCACGTCGGCGTTCGAACGTTCGTTCTCTTCGAGACAGACTCTAGATCGAACATCCGTTCGATGTCAACCGTCAGGCCCGAACGATGGGCCGGCCGTGTGACAGCTCGCCTGTCACTCCTCCACGGGCGGCTCCTCGACGCCGATTCGCCGCTCCGGCGCGGTCATCGGGTCGCGCTCGAACGGCGTGGGCAGGCCGCCCCGCAGCAGCCGCGCACGGGTCACGGCCCGGGAGCCCCATCGTTTCCGGATCGCGTCGGCCGCCTCAACGACGCGTCGTCGGCGCTCGTCCTCGGCGGCGAACAGGCTGAGCTGGGGCGAGACGTCGAAGTTCGATGCGGTGACCCCAACGAGGCGAACGCGGATCCCGCGTAGCTCAGGCTCGGCCAGCTGGAGCGCCGCGCGCCAGATCGGCTCGGTCAGGTCGGTCGGAGGGTCGATCGTCCGCTGGCGGGTGGTCGTCCGGAAGGAGCTGTCGCGGACCTTGACCGTCACGGTCCGGGCGCGAAGACCGGCCGCCCGGAGCCGTCCGGCGACGCCCTCCGCCATCGCCAGCAGGGTCCGTTCGAGGGTCTCCCGGTCGGACGTGTCGACGTCGAACGTGTGCTCGTGGCCGATCGACTTCGCCCCCTCGTCGTGGCCGACGGGGTCGGGGTCGCGCCCGAGGGCGCGATCGCGGAGGCCGGCCCCGTGCGGGCCGAACCGGCGGACGAGGACGTCGACCGGGAGAGCGGCGAGGTCGCCGATCGTCGC
>DASXWX010000298.1:0-10842 GCA_036503395.1 Candidatus Limnocylindrales bacterium | reverse complement strand
GTCGTGATGGCGCCCACCGCGACCGAGGCCGAGATCCTCGGCGTCAAGAGCCAGATCCTCGCCGAGGGCCTGACGCCGTACGACCACGTCGGCGCGGAGCGAACCGTCGTGGCCGTCGTCGGCGAGATCGGCGCGCGTCGGCCCGAGCTCATGAGCCGGCTCGGCGCGTTTCCGGGCGTCGAGGGCGTCACCCCGATCAGCCGGCCGTTCAAGCTCACCTCGCGCGAGTTCCATCCGGAGGATTCGGTCATCCGCGTCCTCGACGCGACGATCGGCGACGGCTCGCTCACCGTGATGGCCGGGCCGTGCTCGATCGAGAGCCGGGACCAGCTCTTCGAGACGGCCGATTTCGTCGCCGGCCACGGGGCGACGGTCATCCGGGGTGGCGCGTTCAAGCCGCGAACGTCCCCGTACTCGTTCCAGGGCCTCGGCGTCGAGGGCCTCCGCTATCTCGCCGAAGCCCGCGAGCGGACTGGGCTGCCGGTCATCACCGAGGTGATGGAGCCGAACCAGGTCGACATCGTCGCCGAGTACGCCGACATCCTCCAGGTCGGCGCCCGGAACATGCAGAACTTCTCGCTGCTCCAGGCGGTCGGCCGGGTCGCCCGGCCGGTCATGCTCAAGCGAGGCTTCATGGCGACGGTCGAGGAGCTGCTGATGGCCGCGGAGTACATCGTCAGCAGCGGCAATCGCAACGTGATCCTGTGCGAGCGCGGGATCCGGACGTTCGAGACGTACACCCGGAACACGATGGATCTCGCGGCGGTCCCGCTGCTCCGCAACCTGACCCACCTGCCGGTCATCGTCGATCCGAGTCATGCGACCGGGAAGCGGTGGCTCGTGCCGCCGCTGGCGATCGGGGGCGTCGCGGTCGGCGCGGACGGGGTCATGGTCGAGGTCCATCCGCGTCCGGACGAGGCACTCTCGGACGGCGAGCAGTCGCTCACGCTCGAGATGTACGCGGCGATGGCCGAGGCGATCGAGCGGGTCCACGACCAGCTTCGCGGGCTACGGGCGGGCGCACCTGCGGACGCCGCGCAGACCGAATTCGCGGCGGGACGGCATTGACTGCGTCACTCGCCGTGGAGGCGCCTCGGTCGGACGTCGCCGTCGTCAAGCCGGCTGCCCGGCTGCGCGGCGTGCTCGGGCTGCCGGGCGACAAGTCGATCAGCCATCGCGCGCTGCTGCTCGCGGCGCTGGCCGGCGGGAATGCCCGGATCCACGGCGCCGGCGACGGGGAGGACGTCCGGACGACGGCACGCCTCGTGGAGGCCCTCGGAGTGACGCTCGACCGCGAACCGACGGGCGACGGGCGAACGATCGACTACGCGGTGCGCTCGCCCGGTGCGGCCGGGCTGCGCGAGCCCGACGACGTGCTCGATTGCGGCAACTCGGGCACGAGCCTGCGCCTCCTCGCGGGCGTCCTCGCGGGCCGCCCGTGGACGACCGTCCTGACCGGCGATTCCTCGCTCCGACGCCGCCCGATCGCGCGGATCGTGAAGCCGCTCCGGGCGATGGGCGCGGACGTCCACGGGCGACGGTCGGACACGCTGCCGCCCATCGCGATCACCGGCACCTCGCCCCTCCGCGCGATCGACTGGACGACCGAGGTGCCGAGCGCCCAGGTCAAGTCCTCCATCCTGCTCGCCGGCCTCGCCGCAGAGGGCCGAACGACGGTCGCAGAGATCGTCGCGACGCGCGACCATACGGAGCGGATGCTCCGTGCGCGCGGCGTCCGCGTCGAGTCCGTCGACGCGGGCCCCGACGGGGGCGCGCGGGTGACGATCGAGGGAGGGCAGGCCGTGGCCGCGGTCGACGAGACGGTGCCGGGCGACGTGAGCGCGGCGGCCTTCTGGCTGGTCGCGGCCGCGATCCATCCGGACGCCGAGCTTCGCCTCGACGGCGTCGGTCTCAACCCGACGCGGACCGAGATCCTGGACCTGCTCGAGCGAATGGGCGCCGACGTCCGGATCGCCGCCGACCGAGGTCCCGACACGGCCACGAACGCCACCGGCGAACCGCGCGGATCCGTCGTCGCCCGATCGTCGGACCTGCGCCCGATCGACGTCGAGCCCCACGAGGTCGCGGCCGCGATCGACGAGATCCCGGTCCTCTGCCTCGCCGCGACCCAGGCCGCCGGCACGAGCACGATCCGTGGCGTTGGCGAGCTGCGGGTCAAGGAGTCGGACCGCGTCGCCGGGATCGCCGCGGGACTGATCGCGCTCGGTGCGCGGGTGGACGTCGAGGGCGACGTCCTTCGCGTCCACGGCCCGACGCCGCTCCGTGGCGCCGCGGTGGACGCCCTTGGTGACCACCGTCTCGCGATGACGTTCGCCGTCGCGGCACTCGTGGCCGGGAGCGAGACTGCGATCGCCGGCTCCTCCAGCGCCTCGATCTCCTATCCCGGCTTCTTCGACGACCTCGAGAGGATCGTGTCATGACCAGGCGAGTCGTCCTCATCGGCCATCCCGTCGCTCATTCACTGTCCGGTGCGATGCAGCAGGCGGCGTTCGATGCCCTCGGCATCGACGCGACGTACGAGCTGCTGGACCGGACCCCGATCCAGCTGCCCGACGCCGTGGCCGAGTTGCGCGGCGACGACATCCTCGGCGCAAACGTCACGATCCCCCACAAGGAACGGGTCGTCCCGCTCACGGACCGCCAGACCGAGGACGCGCACGCCACCGGCGCGGTGAACACCATCACCCGGGATGGAAACCGGCTCATCGGCCACAACACCGACGTGCCCGGCTTCCGCGTCGCGCTCGACGCGCTCGTCGGCCGCCAGAAGATGCCGAAGACGGCTGTCGTGCTGGGCGCCGGTGGTGGTGCTCGGGCCGTGGTCTACGGCCTGATCACCGAGGGCTTCCAGCGAATCATCGTCTTCAACCGTCACCTCCATCGCGCCGAGGGGCTCGTCCGTCACTTCAGTCGGACGGCCTCGCACATGGAGCTGCGGGCGATGCCGTGGCACGAGTCGATCATCGAGAGCGAGCTGACGAAGACGAAGGTGCTGGTCAATGCGACCGCGATCGGGCTGACGGCCGACGAAACGCCCGTGCCGGCGGAGGCGCTGACAGCCGAGCTCCTCGTGCTCGACCTCATCTACCGGCGGACCCGCCTCCTCCGCGACGCAGACGCGGCCGGTGCGACCGTCGCCGACGGCGGGCTGATGCTCCTCCACCAGGGAGCGGCCGCGTTCAACCTCTGGACGGGCCAGCCCGCGCCGCTCGAGGTCATGCAGTCCGCCCTGGACGGGGCCCGGGCAGGCGGCGTCCAGTCGGCCGAGGGCGAGCCGGCGGGTGTCCCTTCGGGCGCCGATTGACCGCGGCGGATCGACGTGGGACGCCTCCGCTTCCTGACGGCCGGTGAGTCGCACGGTCGAACCCTCGGGATCATCGTCGAGGGCGTGCCGGCCGGCCTGACCCTGACGGCCGACGATCTGGCCGTCGACCTCGCCCGGCGGCAGCGCGGCTACGGCCGCGGCGCACGCCAGGCGATCGAGCACGACACGGCCGAGATCCTCTCGGGCGTCCGGCACGGCCGCACCCTCGGCTCGCCCATCCTGCTCACCGTCACCAACCGCGACTGGGAGAACTGGGGGCCGGTGATGCAGGTCGAGCCGCTCGACGACGAGACCGTTGCGGCCCTCGCCGCGCAGGCGGCCGACGGCAACAAGCGGGCGGCGCAGGTGACGCGGGTCCGGCCCGGCCACGCCGACCTCGCCGGCGCGCTCAAGTACGGCTTCAGCGACGTCCGCGACGTCCTCGAGCGCGCGTCGGCGCGCGAGACCGCAGCCCGTGTCGCCGCCGGCGGCGTCGCCCGGATGGCGCTCCGTCGGCTCGGCGTCGACGTCTGGTCGTTCACGGCCGAGGTCGGCGGGGTCGGGGTCGACCGGGAGCGGATGACGCGGTCGCGCGAGGAGTCCGAGGAGTCCCCCCTGCGCTGTCCGGATCCCGAGGCAGAGACGGCGATGGTCGCCCGGATCGACGACGCGCGCTCGCGCGGCGACACCGTGGGCGGGGTGTTCGAGGTTGTCGCGACCGGCCTGCCCCCGGGCGTCGGCAGCTACGTCCACTGGGACCGGCGCCTGGACGCGGCCCTCGCGGCGGCGGTCATGAGCATCAACATCGTCAAGGGCGTCGAGCTCGGCCTCGGGTTCGAGCAGACGCGTCGCTTCGGCTCTGATGTCCACGACGTCATCGAGGGCCGGGACGAATCGGGCGACTGGCGGCACACCACGAACAACGCGGGCGGCCTGACCGGGGGCGTCTCGAACGGTCAGCCGATCGTCGTGCGCGGCGCCGTCAAGCCGATCTCGACCCTCGCCCGGCCCCTGCCCTCGGCTGACCTGCTGACCGGGCGGCCGGTCGAGAAGGCCCACTACGAGCGGAGCGACATCAGCGTCGTCCCGGCCGCGGGGGTCGTGGCCGAGGCGATGGTGATGCTGACGCTCCTCGACTTCGTCCTCGACACGTTCGGTGGCAGCACGATCGACGACGTCGTCGAGGCGGTCACCCGGTATCGCGAGCGGATCGCGCGGGTCCACGAGGCCGGGCCCGCCGGCGCGCCGTCGGGCGGTGCGGCCGGGCCGGTCGGCAGCGGTGGGGACGACTGATCCGTGGACGTCGTTCTCGTCGGGCTGTCCGGCAGTGGGAAGAGCGTGGTCGGCCGGCGACTGGCGGCTCGGCGCGGCGCGGCCTTCGTCGACATCGACAGGGAGATCGAACGTTCGGCGGGGGCGACGGTGGCCGAGATCTTCGCGACCGAGGGGGAGGCAGGGTTCCGGGCGCGCGAGCGAGAGGCGATCGCGCGACTCGACCGCCCGGAGGCCGCGCCCGCCGGCGTCGTTCGACGGGTCATCTCGGCCGGCGGCGGCGCGCTCGTCGACCCTCGGACGCGGTGGCAGCTGGTGCGCGGCCGAACGCTCGTCTGGATCGACGTCCGACCGGAAGTTGCCGCGCAGCGCCTCCGGAACAGCCGGCACGTCCGCCCACTCGTCGCGTCCACGTCCGATCCGATTGCGGCGCTGCGTCGACAGCGGGCGGATCGCGAGCGGTTCTACGCCGCCGCGACCATCCGCGTCGACCGTGTCGGCGATCCGAACGACGTTTCGCGAGACGTCGACGAGCGGCTCGCCGCGCTGGCTCCGGAGGCGATGGCGGGCGGCGACGTCCTCCTGCGCGCCGAGACCGCGATCGGCACGTTCGTCGTCGGCGACCGCATCGCGGCGACCGAGACGCGGACCCCGCTCGACCGGCTCGGCGCCCGTCGGGCGATCGTCGTCTCCGAGCCGGTCGCCTGGGATGCCGCTGGGCATTCGATCGCGGGGGCGCTCGCGAGCGACGGACGCGAGGTCGTAACGATCTCGCTTCCCACGGGCGAGGACGCCAAGCGGCTGGCGATCATCGAGCGGGCGGCGGCCGAGCTCGCGGCAGCGCGCGCGGACCGGACGGATCCGATCGTCGCGATCGGCGGCGGAGCCCTCGGGGACGCGGCCGGGTTCCTGGCGGCGACGTGGCTCCGCGGCGTCCCCCTCGTCCACGTCCCGACGACGCTCGTGGCCCAGATCGACAGCTCGATCGGGGGCAAGACCGCGGTCGACATCGAGGCCGGCAAGAACCTCGTCGGTGCCTACCACCAGCCGGCGGCGGTGGTGGTCGACGTCGCGCTCCTGCGCACGCTCGACGAACGCCAGCGTCGGGCCGCAATCGGGGAGGCGGTGAAGATGGCGGCGCTCGGTGACGAGCGCCTGTTCGCGCTGCTCGAGGCCGACGGTGAAGCGATCGCACGCGGCGACGTCGACGCCTGGGAGTCGGGCGCGATCGCCGAGCTCGTCGAGCGCTGTCTCTGGCGGAAGGTCGAGGTCGTGCTCGCCGACGAACGCGAGGCGCTCGATGGCTCGGTCGTCGGAGCGGGCCGGCTCGCGCTCAACCTCGGCCACACGGTCGGGCACGCGATCGAGGCTGCAACGGGGTTCGGCCCGGTCCTCCACGGCGAGGCGGTCGCGTACGGGCTCCGCGCCGCCTGCCGCGTCGGCGTCGCCGCCGGCGTCACGCCACCCGATCGCGGGGAGCGGGTCGAGCGGCTCCTCGACGCGCTCGGGCTTGGGCTCGACCCGGTTGCTGTGGACCCGGCCGCGGTCCGCGCAGCGATCGATCGGGACAAGAAGCACGCCGGCGGTCGCCTTCGCTGGGTCCTCCCGACCGCGGACGGCGTCGTCCTGTCCACCGACGTCCCGGACGAGGCGGTCGCGTCCGCGATCGCGTCCGTCGTCGCCGGCCGCGGGGCAGCGGTGGCGGCATCGTGACGCGCGTCCTCGTGCTCCAGGGCCCGAATCTCGACCTACTCGGCGAGCGCGAGCCCGAGATCTACGGCCGCGAGACCCTCGGAGACATCCACGACGGGCTCCGCGCCGCCGCGGATCGGCTCCGCCTCGAGATCGACACGTTCCAGTCGAACCACGAGGGCGCGCTCATCGACCGGCTCCACGAGCGCGACTTCGACGCGGTGATCGTCAACGCCGGCGGCCTCACCCACACGTCGGTGTCCTTGCGCGACGCGCTGCTCGCGGTGAACCGGCCCTTCTGGGAGGTTCATCTCACGGATCCCTCGACGCGCGAGCCGTTCCGGCGGACGAACTTCCTCGCCGACGTCGCGGAGGCGTCGTTCGCGGGTCTGGGCCCGCGCGGCTACCACCTCGCCCTCGAGGCCGTTGCGGAGCGCTTCCGGTGAGGGGCGGCGAGGGGGCGCCCGAGACGCCGGCGCTTCGGCGCCTTCGCGAGCGGATCGACGGCCTCGACCGGCGGATCGTCGGGCTGCTCAACGAGCGACTCGAGCTCGGTCGCGAGGTGGGCCGCGAGAAGGCGGCCGCTGGCCGGCGGGCGATCCGCGACGCCGACCGGGAGCGCGAGGTGCTGCTCCGGGTATCGATGGCGAACGAGGGGCCGCTGCCGCAGGCGGATCTGCTCGCGATCTATCGCCGGGTCATCGCGGCGACGCGACGGCTCGAGTCGACCGATCGGGGGAGGGGCGCGGACCGCGACGACGATCGACCGGCGTGACCGACGCGCCCCTCTCGACGGCGACGACGACCCGCTTCGCGCCGGCCCCGACCGGCCTCCTCCACCTCGGTCACGTCGCGAACGCGATCGTTACCTGGGGGCTGGCGAGGGTGGCCGGGGCGTCGGTCGTCCTCCGCATCGAGGATCACGATCGCCAGCGGTCGCGACCGACGTTCGAGGCCGCCCTGCTCGACGATCTCGAATGGCTCGGGTTCGTACCGGACCGGCCGTCGATCGCCGAGCTCCGCTCGGGGCGGCCGTCGCCGTTTCGGCAGTCGGACAACGACGGGGCGTACGCGGCCGCCCTCACCCGGCTCGCCGCCGCCGTAGAGGTCTATCGCTGCGGCTGCACCCGGGCGACCTTCGATCGGTGGGCGGCGGAGCATGGTCGCGCCTGGACCGGGACGGGCTGCCCCGCCGGGTGTCGGGAGCGAACGCCGCCGGACGGTGAGACCACGTCCCTCCGCGCGACCCTCGGCGACGGCGACGAGGCCTGGGACGACGTCCTCCTCGGGCCGAGCGACGGGCCGGTTGCGGAGGCCGGCGACCTCGTCGTTCGGGACCGGCTCGGGAACTGGACGTATCCGTTCGCGGTCGTCGTCGACGACCTCCGGCACGAGATCGACCTCGTCGTCCGCGGCCGTGATCTGGTCGCCGACACGCCCCGCCAGATCCGCCTTGCCCTGCTTCTCGGTCGCGAGACGCCGCCCACCTTCGCCCACCACTCGCTCGTGCTCCGACCGGACGGGTCGAAGCTCTCCAAATCGGCCGGTGACACGGGCGTTCGCGAGCTTCGGGAGGCGGGCTGGACGGCGGAGCGGATCATCGGCGCCGCGGCCGCCGCGATCGGGCTGGCAGCGGAGGGTTCCCAGGTGCGGGCGTCCGAGGCGAGCCGGCTCATCGCGGAATCCGCGACGATGGCGCGAACCTAGCGGAGGGTCGGATGTTTCCGATCGGTGATCAGAACGAGCCCGGCGGTCGGCGCGCACCGATCACGCTCGCGATCATCCTGATCAACTTCGCGGTGTTCCTCTTCCTCCAGCTGCCCGAGGCCGACCGCGAGCGCCAGCCGTTCACCTACGGCTACAGCGTCGTGCCCTACGAGATCACCCACGAGGTCGACCTCGTCCAACCGACGCGGATCACGATCGGCGGCGAGACCGGCGTCATCGACCAGGAGCCCGGGCCGCGGCCGATCTGGCTGACGCTCTTCACCAGCATGTTCATGCACGGCGGCTGGCTCCACATCCTCGGCAACATGTGGTTCCTCTGGATCTTCGGCGACAACATCGAGCGCCGGTTCGGATCGATCCGGTACGTCGTCTTCTACCTCGTCGCCGGCGTCATCGCCTCGTTCGCCCAGATCGCCGCCGGCCCCGAATCGCGGATCCCGAGCCTCGGGGCGTCGGGCGCGATCGCCGGCGTCCTCGGCGCCTATATCGCGATCTTCCCGACGAACCGGGTGACGATCGTGGCCTTCCGGTTCATCCCGTTCGTCGTGCCCGCATTCATCGCGCTCGGGATCTGGTTCCTCCTCCAGTTCGTCAACGGCTTCGCCTCGATCGCGATCACCGAGCAGACCGGCGGTGTCGCCTATCTCGCCCACGTCGGAGGCTTCGTCACCGGTGTCGTAGTGGGGCTCGTCTCGCGCTCCGTGAGACCGAGGCGACCGGCTTACCGGTAGGCGTCGAGGACCTGCGGCGTCTCGAGGCGCGGTTCGGCCTCAGCCCTGCGTGGCGGCGGCGAGGCTCGTGACGAGCCGTGTCAGCGCCGCAAGGTCGCGTCCATCCGGGCCGAGGGCGTCGACGAGAGCCGAGGCGGCGACGACCCCGTCGGCGCCGGCCGACGCGAGCGCCCGGACGTGAGCCGGGCGGCTGACTCCGAAGCCGACCGCGACCGGCACCGGCGAGACGGCGCGGACGTCGCGGACGAGCCTCCGGACGGCCGGATCGAGTGTCCGACGCGCGCCGGTGACGCCGACGAGCGAGACGCAGTAGAGGAAGCCGCCACTGCGGGCGGCGATCATCGCCCGGCGCTCCGGCGGCGTCGTCGGGGCGACGAGGTAGACGACCGCCAGGCCTGCTTCCGCCGCGACATTCTCGAAACGGCCGCCCTCGTCGGGCGTGAGGTCGGCCACGATCACACCGGACGCGCCCGCCTCCACCAGCCGCGCCACCCGCTCCCGCCCGTCACCCCCGCCGATGAGCTGGTTCGCGTAGCCCATCGGCACGATCGGTGTCGCGGGGCGCGCGGCCGCGATCCGCTCGACGAGCCGGATCGAGCCATCGAGCGTGGCGCCGGCTCGGAGCGCCGCGCGGTCCGCCCGCTGGAGCGTCGGGCCGTCGGCGAGCGGGTCCGAGTACGGCAGGCCGATCTCGAGGATGTCGGCGCCGCCGTCGATCGTCGCCAGCGCCGCCTCGAAGGCCGCCTCTCCGTCGGGATAGCCGGCGACAACGTACGGGATGAATGCGGCCCGCCCGTCCGCGGCGGCGCGCCGGAACGCCTCCCGGATCCTCGCGGCGCCCGCGGTGGCATCCGTGGAGGCCGGCGCGACCGGTGCCTCGACGGGGGCCGCAACGGCGCTCACGATCCCCTCGCCTTCCAGCGCTCGATCGAGCCGAGATCCTTGTCGCCCCGGCCCGACAGCCCGATGAGCACGACCGTCTCGCGCGGCCACGCCTCGGCACCCGGCCGAGGGACGCGCGCCCCATCGACGCCCGCGAGGAGCCGCGGCAGGACCGCGAATGCGTGGCCGGTCTCGAGCGCCGGGATGATCCCCTCGGCCCGGGTCAGCCAGTCGACCGCACCGACCGCCTCTCGGTCGGTCGCGGCCTCGACCTCTACCCGGCCCGCCGCGTAGAGCGCGGCGATCTGCGGCCCGACGCCGGGGTAGTCGAGGCCCGCCGACAGCGAGACCGTCTCGACGACCTGGCCATCGGCGTCCTGGAGCATGAGCGAGCGTGCCCCGTGGAGGATCCCTGGGGTGCCGCCGAGGAGGGCGGCGGCGTGACGACCGGTCTCGATCCCCTCGCCCGCAGCCTCGGCGAGCGCGAGCCGGACCGACGGCTCGCCGATGAAGCGGCTGAGGAGCCCGATCGCGTTCGAGCCGCCGCCGACGCACGCGAGGACGAGGTCGGGCAGGCGGCCCTCGACCTCGGCGAGCTGGACGGCGGCCTCGTCGCCGATCCGCCGCTGGAGGTCGCGGACGATCGTCGGGTAGGGGTGGGGGCCCATCGCCGACCCGAGGACGTAGTGGGTCGTCGCGACGTTCGTCACCCAGTCCCGCATCGCCTCGTTGACCGCGTCCTTGAGGGTCGCCGTGCCCGACGTGACCGACACCACCTCGGCGCCGAGGTTGCGCATCCGGGCGACGTTCGGGGCCTGGCGGTCGATGTCCTCCGCGCCCATGTAGACGACGCACGGCAGGCCGAGGAGAGCGCAGGCCGTCGCCGTCGCGACGCCGTGCTGCCCGGCGCCGGTCTCGGCGATGACCCGATCCTTGCCGAGCCGGCGGGTCAGCAGCGCCTGGCCGACGGCGTTGTTGACCTTGTGCGCGCCGGTGTGGGCGAGATCCTCGCGCTTGAGGTAGATCCGAAGGCGCTCGGGTGCGACTCGATCCGGCCGCGGGTCCCGTTCGCGAGCGATAGCGAGCGCGTCAGCCGCGAGGCCGTCGGCGCGGTAGAGCGCGGTCGGCCGGCCGGCGAACGACTCGAGCAGCTCGCGCAGCTCCGCCCAGAAGGCGGGTTCCCGGCGAATGCGCGGAGCTGCGCGAGCGCGG
>DASXWX010000297.1:0-8920 GCA_036503395.1 Candidatus Limnocylindrales bacterium | reverse complement strand
CGCAGGAACCGCAGGTCCCGCTGGGCGCCGATGCCGACGAGCGCGCACGCCGCCGCGCCGACCGCGGCCGCGTCCTGCGGCCGGCGGATCGACGCGATCTGGCGACCGAGAACGTCGGCGATGATCTGCGTCCAGGCCGCGCCGATGAACCCACCGCCGACGCCGCGGACGAGGCCGATCGGCACGCCGAACTGCTGGCCGTACTCGAGCGCCCACCGCATCTGGAACGCGACGCCCTCCATGAGCGCGCGCAGGAGATGGCCGCGCCGGTGGCGGAGCCCGAGGCCGACGAAGGCGCCCCGGACGTGGTCGTCGAAGACGGGGACCCGCTCGCCGCTGAGCCACGGCGCGAAGACGAGGTCGTCCATCTCGTCGGCGACCGCTCCCACCTCGCGGTCCAGCGCGGCGAGCTCCGCCGCGTAGGGCTCGTCGCCGTCGCCGAGGGCGCGCAGCAGCCACGACAGGGCGCCCCCGCCGGTCGCGACCTCGAGCCAGAGGATCCAGCGCGTCGGATCGGCGTGGCCGATCACGCCGAGCTGTCCGGCGGGGTCGACGAGCGGCCGCTCCACGGTGATCCCGAAGTAGACGGCGGTCCCGAGGCTCACGTGGGCGTCGCCGGGATCGGTCGCCCCGGCACCGAGCTGACTGGCAGGTACGTCGCCGGTTCCGACGACGACCGGGATCCCGGCCGGCAGGCCGAGACGTAGCGCGGCCTCCGGACGCAGCTCGCCGGCGACCGCCGTCGCCGGCTCCACGGCGGGAAGCCGATCCAGGGGAATCCCCGTCGCGCCGCAGGCGGTCGGCGACCAGCACGCCTCGATCGGGTCGTAGAGCCGGAACGCGAGGGCGCCCGCCGGGTCGATCACCGCCCGGCCGGTCAGCCGCAGGACGATGGCCTCCTTGCAGTCGAGCAGCCAGCGCGTCCGTGACCACTCGTCCGGGCGGCGGTCCCGGAGCCACTGGATCTTCGGCAGGACGTCCTTGGCGGTGATGAACGAGCCGAACAGCGCGGCCTGCGCGCGGCGATCGAACCGGGCCTCGAGCGCCTCGGCCTCGCGCACGGCGCGCTGGTCCAGCCAGCTGATCATCGGCACGGTCTGTCGACCCTCGGTGTCGACCGGGGCGAGGTCGAACATCTGGGCCGTCAGGCCGACGGCCTCGACCGCAGCCGGTCGGACCCGCGGATCGGCGACGAGCTCCCGGGTCGCCTCGACGCACGCCGCCTCGATCAGGTCGAGGTCCTGGTCGACACGGCCATCCTCGCCGGCGTCGATTGCGTAGCCGCGTCGCGCGGACGCGACGATGGTTCCGTCGCGCTCGACGACGACGGCCTTGACGCCGCTGGTGCCGATGTCCCAGGCGAGGACAGTCACGGGCCGGCCATCGGTGCCGGGGCGAGGAGGCCGCCCTCCGCCGGGCTCGGTTGGTCCTCGGCCGCCCGTCGCATCGCCCCGCCGGTGTCGGCCGGTGCCGCGAGCTGAGGGCCCCCGGCCATCGCGCGGGTGAAGACGTCGATGAAGCGGTCGTTCTGCTCGACCGTGCCGATCGTCACCCGCACGAACGCGTCCCGGAGCCGGTGCGCGGTCATCGGACGGAGCAGCATGTTCTCGCGGCGGGCGAAGTCCACGATCTCGTTGCTCGTCCGGCCCGTCCCCGAGACGTCGATCAGGATGAAGTTCCCGTCGGACGGAAACGGGCGGACCCCGGGCATCGCGAGGAGGGCGTCCATGACCCGCTCGCGCTCGCTCGAGATGAACGTCCGGCGCTCCTCGAGCTCCTCCGGGTGCTCCATGGCGGCGAGCCCGGCGCGGAGCGCGACGAGGCTGAGGCTGAACGGGATCCGCAGGCGCAGGAGCGCGTCGACGATCGACGGGGCCGCGATCCCGTACCCGAGGCGGAGTGCCGCGAGGCCGAAGGCCTTCGACATCGTGCGGGTCACGATCAGGTTCGGGTGGCGGGCGACGAGCCCGGCGAACGATGGCGATCGACCGCACTCGAGGTACGCCTGGTCGACCACCGTCGGCACGCCGGCCCCGAGCACCGCCTCGAGCTCCGCATCCGTCCAGCTGTTGCCGGTCGGATTGTTCGGGCTGCAGAGGAAGATGGCCTTCGTCCGTTCGTTGACCGCGGCGAGGAGCGCGGCTACGTCGAACCTGAAGTCGTCGGTCATCGGGATCAGGAGCGGCTCACCGCCGTAGAGCCGCGTCTGCGATTCGAAGAAGGCGTACGTCGGGACCGAGATCACGACCTCGTCGCCCGGGCCGACGAAGGCGCGGGTGACCACGTCGAGGACCTCCGTCGAGCCATTGCCGAGGATGACGCTCGCCGGATCGACCCCGTTGAACGCCGCGATCGCAGCCCGAAGGTCCTCGCCGGAGTTCGGATAGAAGTTCGAGATCCGCAGGGCAGCCATCGCGGCGGCGATGACGGTCGGCGACGGCGGCAGCGGGCACTCGTTCGACATGAGCCGATCGAGCTCCCGGTGCCGCCAGGCGAAGTCGTGGTGGCGCGCGTCGTACGGCGAGGCCGAGGCGATGCCGGGCCGCAGGAAGTCCTCGATCGCGGGTGGGTTCATCGATCTCCTCGAGGGTTGCGGCCGCCCGGGGGGGAGCGCCGGGCGGCCGCGCAGGCAGGCTGGGTCAGACGGCGGGCTCGACCACTGCCGCGGGCTGCGGCGTGTCTGCTGCGCCCGGAACCCCGGCCTCGCCGCGGGCGAGCCGGCCACGGAGCACGGCGACATACCAGACCGCAGCGATGACGAAGAAGCCGGCGGCCATCAGGGCCGTCTGCTGATTCGCCTCGGGCACCGTGAGGACCGCGATGACCGCGAGCGACCAGACGAACGCCACCACACGGATCGGACCGGCCCACGAGCCGAGGTCGAACGAGCTCCGACCGCTCAGCGCGCCGCGCCGGGCGGCGAGGATCGCGCCGAGGATCGTGAGCGCGTAGACGGCGTAGTAGCCGACCGAGGCCATGCCGACGATGAGCGACATCGCCTGGGCCGCGATCGTCGAACCGATGATCACGAGGGCGATCGAGAGGCCCGCGGCCACGAGGAGCGCGCCCGAGGGCGAGCCGGTGGTCCGTGAGACCGTCGCGAGCGTCGGCGAGGCCGGGAGCATCCGGTCACGCGACAGCGAGAAGATGAGCCGCGACGACGCGGCCATGTTCGCGAGACCGCCCGCGAAGAGGGCGACCATCGCGACGGCCTCGAAGATGATCGCGCCGGTCGAGCCGAGCGCGCCCTCGAGGACGTTCGCGATCGGGACGCTCGCCGAGGTCGTCGCGCCGAGGTCCCGGATGTTGATCGTGAGCGCGATCAGCATGAAAAAGCCGATCACGACCGCGAGGACGAGCGACGTCACGACCGCCTTCGGAACGTTCCGTCGCGCGCCCTGTGTCTCCTCGGCCAGGTCCGCGGCGCCCTCGAAGCCGGTCAGCACCCAGATCCCGAGCAGACCGGAGAGGAGGAACGCGGTCAGGAATCCACCGTCGGTCACGTTCGAGGTCGTCAGGAAACCGAAGCCCTGGACGGGATTGGTGACGAAGCCGACGACCAGGAGGATGACCGTCAGGACGACCGACAGCCCGAGCTCGGCCGTGTAGGCCGCGATGTTGTTGATGCGGGACGCGATGCGAACCCCGGCGAGGTTGATCAGCAGCTGGCTGAGTGTCAGAGCGATCGTGGTCACCGCGATCGCGCCGCCGTCGATCTGGCCCTCGGCGTTCATCCCGAGCCCGAGGCGGTTCAACAGGATTGGGGCCAGTCCGAGGTTCAGGCCCGTGAAGCCGGGCGTGAAGGCCATGAGACCCGCCCAGCCGGTGAACCAGCCGTAATGCGAGTTGACCAGCCGGCTCGTCCACTGGAACGCATACCCGCTGAGCGGCATGCGTCCGGCGAGCTCGGCGAGGACGAGCGCGACGACGATCTGGCCGATGGCCACGATCGGCCACGTCCAGATGAACGCGGGACCGACGGTCCCGAGCGAGTAGGCGTAGACCGTGAAGATCCCGGCCGTGATGCACATGCACGAGATCGAGATCGAGAGCGAGCTGAACAGGCCCATCGACCTATTGAGCTGAGGCTCGTAGCCGAACGACCGCAGCTCGCGATCGTCGTCATGATCCGCGGAAGCGTGGGACAGGGACATGGAACTCCTCCCTCGTCGAACGCTGACGACGCGGTCGCACAGGTGGACCGCATCAGCCCTCACGCCGTCGTGCTCGTCATCGGCCCTCCTCTCCCCTCGTTCGGCGCGCTCAGCGCGCCTCGATCGGGCGACCGCGACGGACGCGACGGACGCTGACGTTGAGGACGCTCGGGACGTAGTGCTCGGTCGAGTGAAGGACGGCTCGGTCGGCCTCGGTCCGCTCGACCTGGTCGATCCGGAGGAGCGGGGCGCGCTCGGCGACCGCGAGGAGAATTCCGAGGTCCCGATCAGCCTCGACGGCCGTCACCTCGGCGAGACCGCCGACGAGCTCGAGGCCGCAGCGCTCCTCGAGGAACCGGTAGACCGAGCCACCGTCGTACGGCATCCGTCCCACGACCGCCTCGGGGATCGCGTCGATGGCGTGCGCCGCGGGGACGTCGTTGACACGGATCACCCGCTCGATCCAGAGGACCCGCCCGCCGGGCTCGAGATCGAGCCGTGCGGCGATCGGCGCAGGTGCCTCCTCGAGGTCTGCCCGGACGACCTCGATGCCGAGCCTCTGGTGGGCGGCAGCAACGGCCTCGGTGACCCCGATGTCGAGGTCAAACCGGCTCGAGACGGCCGGCGGGACCTGGTTGACGAAGGTGCCTACGCCGTGGACCCGGCGGACCAACCCGTCGCCCTCGAGGCTTCGAAGGACCTCCCGGATCGTCGGTCGGCTGACGCCGTAGGTCGTGGCGAGCTCGGGCTCCGACGGGAGGCGATCGCCCGGGCGATACGTTTCGAGATCCGTCAGGACCTCCCCCCGGACCTCGAGGAAGCGCGGCAGGCGCGGCGTGAAGCCCGTGCCCGAGCGGATCTTCTGCCGAGTCATCGGTCGTAAGATGTCAGATGACTGACAGCAGCGTCAACCCTCCTCGCCGGTTCCTCCCTCGGCGTCATGGAGCGTCGCCAGGACCGCCTGGTGGAGCCGGCCATTGGTCGCGAGCGCCTCGCCCCGCTCGAAGCTGCGGCGCCCGTCGAAATCCGTGATCCGACCACCGGCCTCCTCGACCACGATCCACGGGGCCGCGAGGTCCCACGGATAGAGGTCCTGCTCGAGCATCGCCTCGGCCACGCCGTCCGAGACCAGGGTGTAGCCCCAGAAGTCGCCGAAGCCTCGCTCGCGCCAGGCGCGATGGACGAGGCGCACGAATCCATCGGCGACGCGCGATGCCTCCATGTCCCGGATCGAGCGGAACAGCACCTGCGCGTCGCCCAGGTCGGTGACGTCCGACACCGTCAGCCGGCGTGGCTCGGTCGAGCCGTTCGGACCGCCGATGACCCACGCTCCCCTGCCCCGACTCGCCCACCAGCGTTGACCGAGCGCCGGCGCGCTGATCATCCCGGCCTGGACCTCGCCGTCGCGTTCGATCGCGAGCAGCGTGCCGAACAGGGGCAGTCCGCGCATGAAGTTGTGGGTGCCGTCGATCGGATCGACGTACCAGCGCTCGCCGCCGCCGGCTTCGGCGGAGCCGTACTCCTCGCCCACGATGCCGTGGGTCGGAAAGCGCTCCGCGACCCGGTCCCGGATCAGGCGTTCGATGGTGCGGTCGGCCTCCGTCACGAAGGAGCCGTCGGCCTTGCGGTCGACCCGAACCGCCGCGCTGCGGAACGCGGACATGGCGATCTCGTCGGCCAGATCGCAGGTCTGGTGGCAGAACGCAAGCCAGTCCGCGAGCTCGCCGTCGGAGGCGCGACTGAGCGACGCCGACCAGTCCGCCCCGAAGGCAGCGTCGATCACGTTGACGCCCCTGAAACGTCAACCGGGCGACAATCGGCGGCGGACGAAGACCGATGCCCGATCATCCGAGGTTCTCCAGCGAGCTCGCCGTGGTCATTGCGGCCGTGATTGTCGCGGTCGCCACGACGTTCGCGCTCGTCGGTGGCGTTCCGGGGGCGCCGGGGCCCGTCAGCGGCATCGGGCAACAGGGGATCGCAGCCGAGGGCGCTGCCGCAGCAAGCGCGGCGGACACTCCTGGTGCTGCCACGCCGGCCGTGGGTTCGCTGGTGCCGGGAGAACCGGTTCCGTCGGGTGCACCCGGCACCACACCGACGACGCCCGGCTCCCCCGGAGCGTCCGTCCCGCTGGTGCCCGCCGTCGCCCGTTCCACGAGATCCCCGAGCGCGGGCCCGTCCGTCGCATCGCCGCTCCTGACGCCGCGGCCGACGCCTCAGCCGACGGCCGACCCCACGAGCGGGGCGACGCCGGAGCCGACGCCGCGACCAACCGCCGCGCCGACGCCGCGACCGACCGCCGCGCCGACCCCTCGACCCACCGCAGCGCCGACGCCGACCCCGAAGCCGACCCCGAAGCCGACGCCGGAACCGAAGCCGACGCCGACGCCCACTCCGAGTCCCGCCCCGACCCTCTGCATCCTGATCGTCTGCCTCTGACGCCCGAGGTCCGGCCGCTGGCGGTCAGCGGCCGGCTGCGCCGGCCGTGCTGGTCGCGCGAAGAACGGCCGGCACCTGCCGGTGGCTCTCGACCGGCTTCACGAACCGATCGACCATCTGCCGGCTGCCCACGACCTTGAGCTGGTCGAACAGGAAGGCGATCTTCTTCGCCTGGTCGGCCAGGATCTCGTCCTTCGAAGGCAGATCCCAGAGTTGTCGCTTGAACGGCCCGATCGTCTTCTTGCGGGTCGTGTAGACGAACTGCTGGTTGGTCTGGTCGGGCTTGCGCTCGTCGGTCGCCTCGCCGAAGCACCAGGCGTCCATCTGCTCGCGGAGGTCCTTCGGGAACGCCGGGTGGTCGAAGAGGAGGTTCTGGAAGCCCGTCGCGAGGTGGATCTCGGCTGTCTCGACGGCCGGGAACCTGTGGAATGCCTCGTCGGGCAGGGTCGAGGCTCCGTGCTGGACGGTTCCCGCCAGGCCGTGCTCGCGGGCCACGGCGCCGAGCTTCTCGTGGACCGAGAAGTCGACGGCGACGCTGGCGACCGTGCCGTCGGGCAGGACGACGCCGCCGTGGCTCGTGCCCGTCTGGACGCTGACCTTGCTGATGCCGGGCGCGCCGGCGGCCTTCCGGTCGAGCTCCGACCGGTAGCCGGCGAGGTAGGCCCGCAACTCCTCGACCGTCGAGTTCTCCTTGCCGACCTCGCCGATCTCGCCTCCGACGCTGATCGCCACCCCGTCGGCCTCGAGCGACCGGATGAGCGCGGTCATGTCGGCCGTGACCGTGTAGTTCGTCCGCTGCTGCTCATCGACGTTCGGCTTCGCGAGATCGACGAGCGTCGAGCTGTCGATGTCGATGTTGCGGTAGCCCGCGTCCACGGCCAGCCGGCACGCCCGCCGGATCTCCTCGGTCATCGCCTCCCGGTCGGCGGCGAACTTCTTGGCGTTGAACTGGTAGTGGTCTCCCTGGATGAAGACCGGGCCGCGCCAGCCGGCGGCGATCGCGCCGGCGAGGACGCTCGTCGCGTACTCGATCGGTCGCTGGAAGGTGTAGGTCTGCTCGCTGCGGGCCAGCTCGAGGATCACGGCGCCGACGTCGTGTGTCGCGGCGGCCTCGAAGATCGTTCGAGCCATGTCGAACGTCTGGGCACGGACGTTGATCGCGGGCACGGTGAAGCCATGGACCTCGCCGCGGCCACGGGCGAGGTAGAGCTCCTGGATCGAGGCACTCCTCGCCCCGAGGACCTGGGCCGCCTCCCAGACCATCCACCGGGCGGCCGCGGTCTGGTCGGTCTCCTCGCCGGCGAAGGTCGCGGTCCAGGCGAGCGTTCGGATCCCGGCGTCGCGGAGCGCGACCTCATCCTCGACCACGAGCCGCTCACCTTCGATCCGGACGATCCCGTCGAGCGCCCGAAGCAGCTCCTCGACCGAGCCCGCGACCGTCGCGCCGCGCTCGTGATGCTCTGCCTGCGTCATCGTCGTCTCCAGCTCGTGATCGTCTCGGTCTCGCGACTCATCGTAGCCGCGGCGCTCCGATCACCTCGCTGGCGGGTCCGGTCGGCTGACCGGACCCGTTCAGAACGCGGGCTTGATCACCATCAGGAAGATGATGACGATCAGCGCGATCGACATGCCGAACCCACCGCGCTGGACGCGCTGGACGGCCGCGCGGACGGCCGGCGGCGGGCCGGCGGGCGGGCCGCCGGCGCCCTCGGTCGGGGCCATCGCCGGAGGCGGCGTCGACGTCACCTCGACGAGGTTCCGGATCGACTTCGCCTGCACGAAGTAGGCGAACGCAAGCAGGACGAGATAGATGATCAGCGCCAGCAGGAGCCAGTGCGTCTGGATCAGATTGAACGGGACGAACACGATCAGGCCGAGCCCCGTGAGGAGCTGGACGATCGCGCCCGGCAGAATGATCTTCTCCTCGATCGCGAGCGACACACGCGTCGCGAAGTTCGCGTGCATCGGGTCCCTGCCGCCCATCGAGCCGATGAGTGGTAGTGCGAACGTCGTCCCGAACACGGCGATGGCGCCGAGGACGTGCAGGAACAGCAGGATCGCGACGATCGGTGACATCAACCCTCCTCGCGGGCCGACAGTGCTCGCGCGGGCCCGTTCGCGCGGAGTCTAGTCGGCGCCGACCCGCTTCGTCACGAGATTGCCATACGACAATCACCGCGCCGTGAGGCGCGACCGGCTACAGGTAACGAGCCGTCGCCATCGTCACGACCGCGATCCCGAGCAGCAGAAGGTCCGCCCGACCGAACAGCTCGAGCCGAGCCCGCAGCCGGTCGACGGTCGCCAGCTGCGCCGCCGTGGCCGTTCCGCCG
>DASXWX010000296.1:0-8175 GCA_036503395.1 Candidatus Limnocylindrales bacterium | reverse complement strand
CGTCCCCGGGTGGCAACGGGTGACCGGGCGCCAGGACCGGCACGCGCGATCGGAGGGCGGCGGCGACGCCGCCCTCCGTACGATTCGACGATGAGGACCGTCCTCGTCGTCGACGACGAGCCGCGGATCGCGACGCTGGCCCGGGACGTGCTCGAGCACGCCGGGTTCGCGGTCCTGGTCGCGGGCGATGGCGACGGTGCGCTCCGGCTCGTCGCCAGCCGCTCGCCGGACCTCGTCGTGCTCGACCTCGGTCTGCCCGGCCGCGACGGCCTCGACGTCATCCGCGAGGTGCGCCGGACATCGACGCTGCCGATCGTCGTCCTCTCGGCTCGCGACGACGAGGTCGACAAGCTCCTCGGCCTCGAGCTCGGCGCCGACGACTACGTCACGAAGCCGTTCAGCCCGCGCGAGCTCGTGGCCCGGGTTCGGGCAGTCCTCCGGCGCTCCGACTCGGCCGCATCGGCGCCCGACGAGGTCCTCGCGGTCGGCGAGCTTCGGCTCGACGTCGGACGGCGACGAGTGAGCCTCGGCAACCGCCGCGTCGAGCTCACGCCGACCGAGTTCGCCCTCCTCGAGACGATGCTCCGCCGGCCCGGGCGGACGTTCACCCGCTCCCAGCTCCTCGATGCCGTCCGCGGCGTCGCCGACGAGACCTATGAGCGGGCGATCGACAGCCATGTCAAGAACCTGCGCCGAAAGATCGAGCCGGACGCACGCCGGCCGCGGTTCGTCGAAACGGTCTACGGGGTGGGCTACCGGGTGGCCGAGCTCGACGAGGCGGAGGCGTCGGTCGGACCGTGACCGGCGAGGACGAGCGCCGACCCGACGGGAACGCCGAGCCGCCCGGGGCCGGGTGGCGTCGGGCCGACCGCGGTCGGTGGGGGGCAACGGGCGGCGTCCCGCCATGGGTGGCTTCGGGCGGAGGTTGGTGGGACGGCAGCCCCCGGCGATCGCGCGGGCCGTGGGGTGCGCGGCGCCGCGGCGGCTTCCGCCGGTTCGGGTGCCTGTTCGCGCTCGTCGGGCTCGGTCTGGCGGCGCTCGTCGTGTCGGGTGCGAGCGTCGTCCTCCACCTCCTCGGGCGGCTGCTCGCATACCTGACGGGCACGCCGACCGGCCCGCTCGAGCTCGATCCGGCGGCCGCGGTCTCGGTCGTCCTGTTCGTCGTCGCGATCGGGGCCCTCGCGGTGGCGGCTCGGCGGCTGGGCGGCTTCACGCGGACGCTCGACGACCTCGCCGACGCGGCCGATCGCGTCGAGGGCGGCGACTACGGCGTTCGGGTCGCGCCACCGCTCCGGGGTCCCCGCGGCCTGCGAAACCTCGTGACGGGCTTCAACACGATGACGGCCCGGCTCGAGGCCGACGAGCGCCAGCGGCGTTCGCTCCTCGCCGACGTGAGCCACGAGCTGCGGACGCCGCTGTCCGTGGTCCAGGGCACGCTCGAGGCGATCCTCGACGGCGTCTACCCGGCCGACGCCGCACACCTCCAGCCGCTCGTCGACGAGACGCTTGTCCTCGCCCGGCTCGTCGAGGACCTCCGGACGCTCGCCCTGGCGGAGGCCGGGACGCTGGCGCTCCACCGCGAGCCGACCGACATCGGGCTGCTCCTCGGCGACGTCGCCGCGGCGTTCGGCTCGACCGCGGCCGAGGCCGGTGTCACCGTCACCGCGACCGCGCCGGACCTGCCCATGCTCGACGTCGATCCGGTCCGGATCCGGCAGGTCCTCGACAACGTCGTCGCCAACGCGGTCCGCCACTCGCCCGCCGGCGGGACGGTCGCGATCGAGGCCCGACGTCAGCCGAACGGCGAGGTCGCGGTCGAGGTCCGTGACGAGGGCGCGGGCATCCCGCCAGACCTGCGCGACCATGTCTTCGATCGGTTCGTGAAGAGCCCGGACTCTCGCGGCTCCGGCCTCGGTCTCGCGATCGCCCGCGGGATCGTCGAGGCCCACGGCGGCCGGATCGAAGCGACGAGCGGCTCGTCCGGTGGTACGACGCTCCGATTTCACCTCCCGCGCTCGAAGGGGTGACCGGCTAGCGCGTCGTCGCGAGGTCGGTGGCCGGCGGCGAGCCGGCGGCGTCCGGGGCGTCGAAGAACGGTCGCGGCCGCCAGCCGAACAGCCCGGCGAGCAGGACCGCGGGCAGCTGCGCGATCCGCGTGTTGTGCCGATAGACCTGGTCGTTGTAGAGCTCGCGCCGATCGGCGATCACGTTCTCGAGGCGCTCGATCTCCGCCTGGAGCGCGGCGACGTTCGCCTCCGAGCGGAGTTCCGGGTAGCGCTCGACGACCGCAAACAGCTGGCGGACGGCGGCGGTCGTCTCGTCCGAGGCCGCGGCCTGGGTCGGCACGGGCGCCGCCGCCGACCAGCTGGCGCGGGCACGCGTCACGCGCTCGAGCGTCTGCTGCTCGAAGGCGAGGCCGCCCCGAACGGCCGCCACGACATTCGGCAGCTCGTCGTAGCGCTGCTGGAGCGCGACCTCCACGTTCGCCCACGCCTTCTCGATCCGCCGCTCGAGGGCGACGACCGCGTTGTACGTGGCGAGCACGAGGAACGCGACCACCACGACCACGACCGCGACGGCATAGACGGCGAGGGCGAGGCCCGTCGTCAACGGATCGCCCCGCCCACGACGACCGCGAGGATGATGGCCGAGAGGATCGAGACCGCCGCGCCGGCCAGCCCGACGGCGAAGCGATCGGTGCCGCGCGATGCCGCCAGCCCCGGCGCGCCCGCCACGACGAGGAGCGGGACGTCGCCGGTCAGCGCGACGACGAGCTCGTCGGGGCCGATGTCGAACCGCGACGCGTCCCCGGACGCGTCGGAGGACGCCACCTCGACCGCGGGCTCCGGCCGGGCCAGGGGGTCGAGGGTCGGCGTTCGCGTCGGGCGACCGATCCCGAAGCCCGGGATCGCGGCGTTGCCCCAGGCGGCATCGGCGCTGGGCGCGAGGCTCCCGTCAAGCCTGGCCGCGGTCAGGTCCGCGGCGACTTCCGGGTCGTCGGTGCCCGCGCCGGCAGGGCCGTCGCTGAGGTCCGCGGCCTCGGGGTCGGCGAGCTCCGCGAAGGGGAGAGCCGCGCCCACGATCGTGACGACATCGCCCGGGTCGAGCCGCGCCTCGCGGTAGCGGCGCGATCCGCCGCCCATGCCGCCGAGCGCCGCCAGGTCGCCATCGAGTCCATCGTCAGGCCGGACCGCCAGGAGCTTCGCGACGAGCGCCCCGCGATCGGCGGCGGTCGGTGCGAGCGCGGAACCGCGGCGGAGGTCGAGACCGGGCGGGTCGCCGCCGAACGGGTCAGTCGCGGCATGCAGGTCGTCGGGGGCGTCGATCCGCGCGCCACGGGGGAAGACCCGGATCGAGCCGGTCGCGTCGCGGACCCGGAACCCAACCGACCGCTCGTCGTGGAGGAGCCGTGCGGAGTCGCGGCCCCGGGATTCGGTGACGTCGGCGCGGTACCAGACGCATTCGTGGCTCTGGAGCGGTGAGACCAGGAGGACGTCCGCCGCTTCGATCGCCCCGCTGATCCGCACCTCGCCGGCGGCGAGGCTCTCGATCGGCGACGTCGCGGTGTCGGTGATCCGCGACGACTCGAGGTAGCCCCGCATGCCGCGGACGAGCAGGACCAACCCGGCGACGACGCCGCCGGCCGCAAGCAGGCCGAGCTGGAGCGAGTCCGGCGCCATTCCGGGCGTCAGGGACTGGAGCGGCCGGGACGGATCGAGAGGACGACGAGGGCGATCCCGAGGACAACGAGCGCAACCGGCCAGAGCCGATCGAAGTCCACCGCGGGCAGGTACCGGCGGGCGAGCAGCCAGGCGCCGACGAGGACGAGCAGGATCCCGAAGAGCACGGCGCCGCCCGAGCCGTCCCCTCGTTCGCGGCGGGCCGCCCGCGCCTCCCGCCGCTGGTCTCGCCAGCGCGCACGTGCCTCTCGCCGCTGATCCTGCCAGCCCGGCGGCGGGGGAACCGTCTCGGTCGGGTGGTCGGTCGGCGTGGCCGTCGGTGCCGCTCCGACGTCCGGCGCCGTCGCCCCCTCGGGCGTGGTCGCCCCGACGTCAGTGGCGGGCGGGGCGGCAACGTCCGGCGTCTCGGGTGCCGGTGGCCGGGGAGGCATCCCCCACGACGCCGCGCCGTCGGGCTCCTCCGGCACGACGATCATCATCACGACGTAGACGAGCGCGAGCAAGCCGCCCGACACGATCGCGAGGATCACCCAGGCGACCCGGACGAGCGACGGGTCGAGCCCGAGCTGCTCCGCGAGCCCACCCGCGACGCCCGAGATCACCCGGTCGTCGCGGGAGCGATACAGACGGTCGTTCACCGGCAGCCTCCCTCCGGATCGAGCTCCACCGAGCCCACGTTCGCCGTGGCCGAGATGTCAATTCGGGTCGGCGCCGAATCGAACCCCTGGCTCGTCCAGGTGTCGCCGGCATGAACCAGGCCGCGGCTGTCGAAGTTGTTGCTGCCGAGCACGGCGTCGGAGTCGCGGATCCGGACGCCGGTTCCCGCCGGCACGCACAGTGCGACCGAGCCCGCGTTGGCAGTCAGGTTGCCCGTCACGTTCGCTGCCGGCAGCGCGATCTTCGCGGATCCGGCGTTCGCCGTGACGCTGATCGAGGTGAGCCGGGGCCCGGACAGGTCGGCCACGACCGAGCCCGCGTTGACGGTCATCGAGGCGTTGGTGACGTTCGCGTTGGCGAGCTCGAGGTTCGCCCGCCCCGCGTTGGCCGTGACGGACAGGTCGATCGCGGGCCCACTCGGCAAGGTCACCTGCCAGTGCGTTCCACCGCTCGCGAAGGGGTCGAACCCGCGGTCCGGCGCCGTGACGGTCAGCCCACCCGGGAGCGCCTGAATCTCGGGGACGCCGCCGTCGGGAGAGGAGCCGGCCACCTGCCAGCCGCCCGGGCCGGTCGCGACGTCCAGCGTCCCGCAGCCGGGCTCGAGCCGGACCTCCGCCTGGGCCAGTGAGAACGTCCCGTTCTGTGTCGGAAACGCGGTTCCGGAGCCCGCGCACGACCCGGTGAAACCGCCGAAAACCGAGCCGGCGGTCAACACCCCGCCGACGATCAGGCCGAGGGTCACCGCGACGAGGACGCCGCCCAGGAACGCCCCGCCCGTTCGGCCGAGGATGAGCCCGACGCCCCATGCGACGAGCAGGAGGGGCCACAGCTCCCACCAACGAAGATCGGCCGGAATGAGGCCCGCCCGCACCGCGAGGGGCACCGTGCCGACCGCGACGAGGAAGAGCCCCCAGTTCACGAAGCTGCGCTCGAGGTGCATGGGCGACGGCCTCCGATCGCAAGCCAACTGTAGCGAACGCCGGCGGCCGTCCAGTCGCCCCGAACACGCCACCTCCGCCAGCCTGCCCCCGGGAGGTGACCCGTGACCTACGAACGAACGACCACGACCACGGATCCCGCGACCGACCCGGCGTACGTTCCGCCCTCGCGGACGACGACGGAGCGCGAGGTCGCCGACACGCCGCCGACCGCCGGCGACGTCGTTCGACGCGCCGTCGCGATCGCGTTCGGGATCCTCCAGGCCCTGCTGATCCTGCGAATCGTCCTGTTGCTGCTCGTCGCGAACCGCGACAACGGTGTCGTCCAGGCGATCCTGTCCGCGACCGATCCGTTCGTCGAACCGTTCCGGGGCATGTTCCAGCTCGACCGCGTGGGTGCCCAGAACGGCTCCGTCCTCGACGTGGCCGCGGTCGTGGCGCTCATCGGCTGGACGCTCATCGAGGCCCTCGTCCTCGCGGTGCTCGGCATCTTCCGCCGACCGTATCGCGCGGCCTGACCTCGCCGCCCTCGAGGCGGGCGTCGGTGTTTGCCGACGCCCGCCTTTTCGCATCCGCGGTCGTGCTAGCCTCGCCCACCGATGCGACTGTCGGCCTGGCGCGCCGGCGCCCCGCGGCGTGAGTCACTCGCTCCGAAGGTGCGTGCCGTGCTCGAGCCGGTCCTTGCCGCGCTCGGCGCCGAGCCCGATCCGCACGTCTGGATCGCGTGGGGCGAGGACGCGGCCTACCGCTACGTGCTCCTCGTCCCGACCCGCGGCGGCCTCGGCGTCTGCACGGTCCGACCGACGGCGGGCACCGAGGGCCCACGGGTGAGCGCGAAGCTCGTCCGCTGGTCGCGCGCCCAGGTCGGTGACCTCGACGTCGACACCCAGCAGGGACATCGCCTCGCGACGGTCCAGGTCGAGGGGACCGTCCTTCGAGCCGTCGACGCCGACACCGACCAGCTGGGACGGTTCGTCCAGGCGCTCGTCGCCGCGGTCGACGGCCGGGACCTCCCCAGCCTGGACGAGCCGCGTCGACGCGCACCCGCACGGACCGGATCGAGGACCCCGGCGGCTTCGTGATCGCGGCGGATTCGTGACCGTGGCCACGGCAAACCGCATCGAGGGAGTGGTGTTCGATCTCGACGGCGTCCTCGTCGACTCCGAGATCTGGTGGGACGATGCGCGGCGCGCCTGGGCGGCCGCCCACGGACGCCCGTGGACCGAGGCGGACCGGGACGCAGTCATGGGAGCCAACGGCCGCGAGTGGTCGCGGACGATGCAGCAGCGCCTCGGCGTCGAGGTCGAACCCGCGGTCATCGAAGCCGAGGTCGTGGCGGCCGTGGTCGCTCGCTACGGAACCGAGGGGGCGCCGCGGATTCCGGCCGCCGACGACGCCGTCCGCCGGATCGCCGCCCGAGTCCCGGTGGCCGTCGCCTCGTCGGCCCATCGGGACGTGATCACTTCGGCGATCCGTGGCCTCGGCCTGGCCGATCGGTTCGCTGCCGTCGTCTCGTCGGACGAGGTTGCGCGGGGGAAGCCCGCTCCCGACGTCTACCTCGAGGCCGCCCGCCGGCTCGGCCTCGCGCCCGAGAGGCTCCTCGTCGTCGAGGACTCGTACAACGGCGTGCTGGCCGGCAGGGCCGCCGGGATGAGGGTCGTCCTCGTCCCGAACGCGACCATCCCGCCGGCCCCGGGCGCGGTCGACGCCGCCGACGCCGTCCTCGGCTCGATCGGCGACCTCGACCTCGACGCCTTCGCGGCCGAAACCGCCGCCCGCTGACGTTCTTGGCATACTCGCCGACGAACGAGCGAAGAGGAGGGCGTGTGGCTGCGACCGGCCTGTCGTCGACACCCGAGGAGTACCGCGAGCGGCTCGGCGACCAGAGCGACGACCAGATCGACGCGTGGGCGGCCGAGCTCATGCGCGACGTCGCGATCCGTCGGGGCGTGCTCAAGGTGATCGCAGACTTCCGGAGGACGGCCGCGATCAGCGAGCCGGAATTCGAACGGGTGTTCGCTTCCGGCGGCGGTCCGCCGGCGATGATCGGTCGCGACGGGCGCGGTCAGCTGATGGTTCCGGCGGTCGCCCTGTGGGCCCTGGTCCCCGGCATTCGGCAGCAGGTGGGTGACGCTCGCCGGCGCCTGATCGATTTCCTCGTCGCGAACTTCGACGAGCTCGTCTACGTCTGACCGCCCTCGCGGGCCGAACGCGCGACGCCGCCTGACCGGAGTCGTGCTCGTCACCCATCCGTTCCCATCGGTCCTCGATGGGCTCATCACGGCCGCGATCGCGCTCATCGCCGGCGCGGAGTGGGGGATCGCCGTCCGCCTCGGGCTGTCGATGATCGCCCTCCAGGCCTCGATCGGCGCCCTCAACGACGCCGTCGACGCCCCGAGCGACGCGGTCGGCCGGCCGTCCAAGCCCATCCCCGCAGGGCTCGTCCCCCGCGGGTTCGCCCGGGCATTGGCGGCCGCCCTCGCTGCACTCGGGCTCGCCCTTGCGGCGCGTAGCGGGCCGGCGGTTCTCGTCCTGGGCGCCGTCATCCTCGCGATCGGGTACGCCTACGATCTCGTGTTCAAGGCGACGCGCTGGTCGTGGCTTCCGTTCGCGGTCGGAATACCGCTTCTGCCGGTGTTCGCCTGGCTCGGTCCCGCGGATCGTCTCCCGGCGGCCTTCACGATCCTCGTGCCGGCGGCGGTGGCAGCGGGCGCGGGGCTCGCGCTCGGCAACAGCCTCGTCGACCTCGACGGGGATGCGGCGGCCGGCCTCTCGACCCCGGCCCAGAGCTGGGGAGCGGCCCACGTCCGGCTCGCCTCGATCGCGCTGCTGGTGTCCGTCGCCGTCGTCGCCGTCGCGGCCGGGCTGGCGGCGGCGATGCCAACGCCCATCGTCGTGGC
>DASXWX010000295.1:0-3283 GCA_036503395.1 Candidatus Limnocylindrales bacterium | reverse complement strand
GGCATCGTCACCTTTGCCACTGGAACTGCTCCTCGTGCGCGCGCCCGCGAGCGCGCTCGCTGTTCGTTGCCCGCTAGTGTCGCCCATTCGCGCCCTTCGGGTCGACGGGTCGACTCGGCGCCGGGGTCGCAGTACCGTTCGGCCGCCATGGCCCATCCGTCGCAGCCGAAGCTTCCGACCGGGACCCTGACCTTCCTGTTCTCGGACATCGAGGGCTCGACCCGGCTCGCCCAGGCGATCGGGACGACACGCTACCGGGAGGTCCTCGAGCGTCACCAGGCCCTGATGAGATCAGCGATCGTGGCTCACGGCGGCGTCGAGCGGGGAACCGAGGGCGACTCGTTCTTCGTCGTCTTCGCCGCCGCCGGCGACGCCGTCGCCGCCGCGGTCGCGGCCCAGCGCGAGCTGGCAGCGGAGGCCTGGCCGTCCGACGCGGTCGTCCGGGTGAGGATGGGGCTGCATGCGGGCGTCGGCGAGTCGGGTGGCGACGACTACGTCGGGCTCGACGTGAACCGTGCGGCGCGTGTCGCAGCGGTCGCGCACGGCGGCCAGATCGTCCTCTCGGACACGGCGCGGGCGCTCGCCGAAGCGGAACTGGAGGATGGCATCTCCGTCCGCGACCTCGGCCCGCATCACCTCAAGGACCTCGATCGACCCGAGCGGCTGTTCCAGCTCGTCGTTCCCGGCCTCCGGTCCGAGTTTCCGCCGCTCCGGACGCCCAATCGGCGTGCTGGGAACCTGCCGCAGCGACTCACCAGCTTCATCGGTCGCGACGAGGAGCGAGCCCGGGTCGCGAAGCTCCTCGAGTCGTCGCGGCTCGTGACGATCACGGGTGCCGGCGGCACGGGCAAGACGAGCCTCGCGGTAGCGGTGGCGACCGACGTGACCGAGCGCTTCGCAGACGGCAGCTGGTTCATCGCGCTCGACGCCGTGGCCGACCCGGAGCTCGTCCCGGCGGCGATCGCCCGCGCCTTCCGGCTCGAGCTGGAGGACCGCCGGTCACCGTTCGATCGGGTCGTGGACTTCCTGCGTGAGCGTGAGGCCGTCCTCGTCCTCGACAACTTCGAGCACCTGCTCGTGGCCGCGCCGAGGGTGCGCGCGCTTCTCGAAAGCGCACCCCGTGTGCGCGTCCTCGTCGCGAGCCAGGCCCCGCTCCACCTCGCCGGGGAGCAGGAGTTCCCGCTCGAACCGCTGCCGCCCCCGGCGGCTGCGACCTCGCCCGTCGACGACCTGGCCGCCAACCCTGCGGTCCGGCTGTTCGTCGAGCGAGCGCGTGCGGTTCGGCCGGCGTTCGCGCTCGACGAGGCGACGGCACCGGCCGTGGCCGCGATCTGCGCCCGCCTTGATGGGCTGCCGCTGGCCATCGAGCTGGCCGCGGCCCAGGTCCGGTTGCTGTCGCCCGCCGCAATTCTCGAGCGCGTCTCCGGCCGGATCTCCTCGGTCTCCGATCGCCGGTCGGACCTGCCCGCTCGCCAGCAGACGCTGGACGCGCTGGTCGGCTGGAGCTACGAGCTCCTGCCCGACGACCAGCGGGCGCTCCTCCGAAGGCTCGCGGTGTTCGCCGGTGGTGCGGCACTGCCCGAGATCGAGCGGATCGTCCTGGGCGACCCGGCTGTCCCCGACGCATTCGACGCGCTCGCGGGGCTCGTCGATCGCAGCCTCGTCCGCGTGGACCCGGCCGGCCGTGACCGCTACGCGCTGCTCGAGACGATCCGGGCGTTCGCCAGTGCGCGAGCAGAGGAGGCCGGTGAGGCGAGGCAGATCGAGCGCCGCCACGCCGAGGCGTTCGCCGACCTCGCCGAGAAGACCGAGCCCAACCTCTACCGTGCCAACCGCCGAGCGTGGCTCGACCGCCTCGCCGCCGAGCACGACAACCTGCGGATTGCCCTCGACCGGATGGAGACCGCGGGCGAGATCGGGCTCGCCCTTCGGATCGCCGCCGCCGCCTGGCGCTTCTGGCAGCAGGCCGGCCACCTGATCGAGGCGATCCCGCGCGTCGAGCGCCTCCTGGCGAAGGCAGTCGACTCTCCGGTCTCGCTCGATCCGGTCCTGATGAGCCGCGTCGAGGAGGCCGCCGGCGGGATGGCCTACTGGCAGCGCATGCGGGACGTCACCGACATCGAGGCGCACTACCAGCGCAGCCTCGAGTACGCGCGCCGTGGCGGCGACGCGGTCCGGGAGGCGTGGGCGACCTACAACCTCTCGTTCGCCTATGACTACGTCCCATCGAGCTCGAACACCTACGAGCCGGATCGCGAGCGGGCCGAGGCCCTCCGCGCCGACGCCCTGGACCGGTTCCGTGCGCTCGGCGACGACCGCGGGGTCGCCTACACGCTCTGGTCGATGGGCGGCTCGCCGATCGCTGTCGCCAAGGGCGTGGACGAGCTGCGGGCATACCTCGCGGAGGCGCTGCGGCGATTCCGGGAGATCGACGAGGCCTTCGGCGAGACGTGGGCCCTCCTCAGCACGGCCATGGTCGAGGCCGAGATCGGCAACATCGAGGTGGCCCGCACGGCGATCCTCGACGCCGCCGCCCTGTTCATCCGCGACGGAGACCTCTCGGGCCAGCTGGTGATCATCGACTCGCTCGCGGCGCTCGCGGCGAGGACCGGTGACGCGCGGCTCGCGGTCCGGATCGACGCCGCGGGGCAGGAGGCGCGGCGGACGACCGGAACCTTGACGCCGCCAATCGCGCCGTTCCGCGACCCGATCGCCGCGGCACGCGCGGCGCTCGGGTCCGAGGACGCCAGCGCCGAGGACGAGTACGGTCGAACGCTTTCCGTGCTGACGCTGCTCGATGCGGCTCTCGAGGGACGCCAGGGCACGATCCGTGGCGCCCTCGCGGCGGCACCGCCGTTCCGCCGGGACGACCCGCCGCCGGCCTGATCGCCACGATGGTTGCGGCGGTGATTGCGGCGGTGATTCCCGCGGTGATTGGCCGTGAAGGGCCGACGGCGAAGATCCGCTCGTGCGCGACATCCAGGCGGGACGTGCCCTCCGAGGGCTCCGCGAGCGACGCGGCCTGGCGCAGCGGGAGCTCGGCACGCTCGCTGGCGTGAGCCAGTCCACGATCTCGCTGGCCGAGCGCGGCGCACTCGATCGGCTGACGCTCCGCGTGATCCGTCGGCTGTTCGAGGCCCTTGAGGCGAGCGCAGAGCTCGATATCCGCTGGCGGCGCGGCGCGCTCGACGCGCTCACCGACCGTCGACACGCAGCTCTCGTCGAGGCGACCGTTCGCCTCCTCAGACGGCTCGGCTGGTTGGTCGAAGTCGAGGTCTCCTAT
>DASXWX010000294.1:0-9140 GCA_036503395.1 Candidatus Limnocylindrales bacterium | reverse complement strand
CGGGGGCGCGCGCGCCCGCGGCGGCGCGTGCACGCACCGCCGTCAGGATCCGGAGCGGGTTCGCCGGCAGCGTCCGGGACCGCGCGAGCAGGGTGGCCATGAGCGCGAATGATCGCAGGGCCGCGCGATTCGCCACAGCCGCCGTCTCGCCCGCGGCTCGCTATGCAGGTCTGCGAGCAGCCCGTATGCTTCGGAGCCCGCCCGCTTTTCGCGCGGTGCGGCCATGCGACGAAACCACCATGCGGCAGGCACCCCGGACGAGCTCCCGGCGCCCGCACCGCTCGTTCGGAAGGAGCGATCGTGGACATCGGGGGCTATCTCCTGATCGCACGGCGTTGGTGGTGGACCCTGCTCGTCGCCACGGCGGTCTCGGCCCTCATCGCCTACCTCGTCGCATCACGGATCCCACCCACGTACGAGGCCGGCGCTCAGCTGCTCGTCGGCCCGATCAACACCGACGTCGACACGCTGCGGGCGTCGTCGCAGCTGGCCCAGACATACGCCCAGCTCGCGATCAGCCAGCCGCTCCTCGAATCGACCGCCAAGGAGTTCGGCGGGGCGGTCAAGACCTCCGACCTCGCCGAGAACGTCCGGGCATCGGCGAGCGACGTGACCCGGATCCTCAACATCAAGGTCGACGACGGCGATCCACAGCGGGCGGCACAGCTCGCCAACACGCTCGCGAACGAGCTCATCCAGCTGACGTCGGGGTCGACGAGCCGCCCTGAGGGCCAGCTCCAGCTCATCGGCGGCGCGCAGCCGCCCACCTCGCCGATCGCGCCGCAGGTGTCGCTGATCGTGCTTCTCGCGGCGATGGCCGGCCTGCTCGGCGCGCTCGTCCTCGTGATCCTCGTCGAGGCCCTCAGCGACTCCGTCCGCGAAGGAAGCGAGGTCGCGAATCTCGTCGGAGCTCCCATTCTCGGGACGATCGAGGTGCCGTCGGCGGCCGGACAGCCCGGCCCGCCGCTGGTCGAGGCCGCCCCCGGCTCGCCTCCCGCGATCGCCCTGCGGCAGCTGACCGCAAAGCTTCTCGACGCCGATGCCGGCGCCCGGCCCGCGCGCCTCGCGATCGTCGGCGTGGGCGAGGCGGACGCCGCGATCGTCGCCGCGAACGTCGCCGCGGCGGCCTCGCTCTCGGGATACCGCTCCATCCTCGTCGACGGCTCGGACGGACGCGCGGTGAGCAGCCTCCTCGGGGTCGAACGACTGCCCGGTCTTCGCGAGCTCGTCCGCAACGAGTCGAGCGCGGCCGCTCCGCTCACGAGCTCGCGCTCGTCGACCGCGATCATGCCCTCGGGCGCGGGACCACTCGACGGCCTCGGCCGGGAGCGCGCGCGTCACATCCTCGATCAGCTCGGTGCCGGCCGCGACGTCGTGGTCGTCGACGGGGGCGGGGTGACCACGTCGCCGGTCGCCCTCGACTGGGTCGCCGGCGCATCCCTCGTCATCCTCGTCGTCGCGCTCGGCTCGCATCCCTCGCGCAACCAGGTGCGACTCGCGGGCGAGAGCGTCGCGCTCGTCGGAGCGCGACTCGCCGGCGTTGCCGTCCTCCGCGGTCGAGTCCCCCAGCTCGGCGAGCGACGACCGCGGATCCGACCCGACTCGAATACCTCGTACCGTCCCGCGCCGGCGCCCGAGGCAAGCCCTTCCGAGGCGGGACGGGTCAGCTTTGCGGAACAGCCCGTCGCGTCGCCGGAGCCGCCTGCGCCGCCGGCGCCGTCGGCTCGCAGCCGGACGCGACGGACCGCCCAGGCGCGCCGCCTCAGCGAGTGAGCGTCGTCGGGACGCTCGCGCGGGCGGCGTTCTGGATCGGCGGCGCGACCGTCGCCGCCACGTACGTCGGGCTCCCCGTGATCGTCCTCGCCCGGGGCCGGCTCGTCCGTCGGCCGGTCCGCGTCGCGCCGATCGAACCGTCGGTCAGCGTCGTGATTGCGGCGCACGACGAGGCCGCGATCATCGGCGCGAAGCTGGACAGCGTCCTGGCGGCCGACTATCCCGCGAGCCGGCTCGAGGTGATCGTGGCCTCGGACGGCTCGACCGACGGGACAGCGGCGGTCGTCGACGGCTACCGCTCGCGCGGCGTCCGGCTCCTCGACCTCGGCCGCGTGGGAAAGGCGGACGCCCTCAACGCCGCGATCGCGGTCGCGAGCGCCGAGGTCGTGGTATTCACCGACGCGAACAGCATGCTCGCGCCGGGCGCCCTCCGGGCCATCGTCGCGCCGTTCGCGGATCCCGAGGTCGGCGGCGTTGCCGGCGACCAGCGCTACCGTCGTGGTGGCGAGGACGCGGTGGCCGCCGGCGAGCGTTCCTACTGGAATCTCGACCGGCTGCTCAAGCGGGCCGAAAGCCGCGCCGGAAACGTGGTTTCGGCCACCGGCGCCCTCTACGCGGTACGACGCGAGCTCGTCCCTCCCGTCCGAGCCGGCGTGACCGACGACTTCATCACGTCGACTGCCGTGGTGCTCGCCGGTCGGCGGCTCGTCTTCGCCGACGATGCGGTCGCGTACGAGCCGGTCGCGTCGTCCGGTGGGGTCGAGTTCGGGCGGAAGGTTCGGATCATGACGAGGGGCCTCCATGGCGTCGTCGTCCATCGGGCGCTGCTCGATCCGCGCCGGACCGGGTTCTACGCGCTCGAACTGTTCTGGCACAAGCTGCTCCGGCGGCTCGTCGTCGTGCCGCTGATCGCGGTTGCCATCGCGTCGCTCGTGCTCGCCCGCGACGGCCTCCTGTACCGCCTCGCGCTCGCGGGACAGGTCGCCGTGTACGGTCTGGGCGCAGTGGGCCTGGCGGCGGCGCGACGCGGGCGGCGTGGATCGCGCCTGATGGCGCTGCCGGCCTACTTCCTCGTCGTCAACGCAGCAGCGCTCGTCGCCCTCTGGAACCTCCTTCGCGGCCGCCGGATCGACCGCTGGGAGCCGCAGCGCGCGAACGCGGCCACGACGTCGGCGGCCGCGGATCGTGGCTCCGACTCGGCCGAGGCCGGCGAGCGCCCGGACGCGGCGGCGTGACCACGCTTCGAGTCGCGGCGACGCCCGGCGGGCTGCCCCTCCTGCCCGCGATCGCGATCACGGCCCTCGGAGCGGCCGGGGCTGCGGCGATCGGCTTCGTCGCCGGCAGCTCGCCCATCCTGGGCATCGCCCTCGCGGGTGCCGCCGTGCTGGGAGCCGCGATCGCCGTCCGCCCCGACGTCGCCACGCTCCTGGTGGCCGGCATCCTCTTCAGCAACGCGGCCGTGATCGCCTACCAGTTCCACGACATGCCCTACTTCATGGCGGCGGCGGTCCCGCTGCTCCTCGTCGCGCCGCTCGCCTATGTGCTGATCGTCCGGCGCCTCGCGGTCGTCACGCCGCCGGCCCTGCCGCTCATCGTCGGCTACTTCTTCATCGAGGTGCTCGGCGCCCTCCTCTCGAGCGACGTCAACACGGCCGCGAACGAGGTCCTGACGTTCGTCGTCGAGGGCATCGGCCTCTTCTTCATGCTCACGAACGTCGTCCGGACCGTGCCGGTCCTGCGTCACGTCGTGTGGGTGCTCCTGGTCGTCGGCGCGCTGATCGGCGCCCTGTCGGTGTTCCAGGAGATCAGTGGCACCTTCTCGAACGACTACTGGGGCTTCGCCCAGCTGAGCAACGCCTCGTTCGACGTGAACACGACGCTCACGGGCGTCGACCTCCAGCCCCGACTGTCGGGGATGATCGGCGAGCAGAACCGGTACGCCCAGTCGATGCTCATGCTCGTTCCGCTCGGGATGTTCTGGGCCTGGAACGCTCGTACGTCGATCGCCAAGGCCGCCGCCCTCGTCTGCACGATGTTCATCACGGCGGGCGTCGCGCTGACGTTCTCGCGCGGCGCCTTCGTCGGCTTCGCGCTCGTCCTCGTGTTCATGATCGCGGCTGGCTACATCAAGCCGAAGCAGGTCGTGCTGGTCGCGATCGCGACCGCCGTCGTGTTCCTCTCGGTGCCGGGCTACAGCCAGCGCCTCGGGTCGCTCGGCTCGCTCACGGGAGCCGTCACCGGTGACGCCGACGCCGAGAATCCCGACGGCTCGATCGAGTCCCGTCTCACCGAGGGCCTCTCGGCCCTGCTGGCATGGGCCGACCATCCGATCATCGGCGTCGGGCCCGGGCTCTTCCCGGAGTACTACCGCTACTACGCCGACATCGTCGGCATCAAGGTGAAGTCGACGGATCGCGAGGCTCACGACCTCTACGTCGGGATCGCCGCGGAGAACGGAATCGTCGGGCTGAGCCTCTTCCTCGGCGCGATCGGGATCACGATGCGCGAGCTGGCCCGGGCCCGTCGCCGCTGGAAAGCCCGCCGACCCGACCTCGCCAACATCGCGACGGCCTTCCTGCTGGCGCTCGCGACGTACCTGACGACCGGGATCTTCCTGCACCTCTCCTACGCCCGGTACTACTGGATGATGCTGGCCCTGGGGGCGGCGGCGGCCGTGATCCTCAACGCCCGTGACGAGCGCTCGATCGAGCCCGGGCCAGAGGCGGAGGACGCCGGTCCCGCGGGAGCGCCAGTTCGGGCCGCGGTTGCGGCTCAGGGGGCGGCGGCCGGCTGACGCCGTCGCGCGGCTGGCGCGCATGTCGAGCTGTGCGCGCCCGGGCCAGCTCGAGTGGGGGTCGGGACCAGCGGCGCTCCCCTTCCGCGCCTCGCCGGGGCCCACCCACGCGGATTTTCAACCACGTTGGCGCCAATCGGCGGCGTGGCTGTGGGCCGCGGGCCGGATCGGCACGAGGATCCGGCCGCATGACAATCCGTGGCACTCCGGCCCAGTGTGATGCGCAGCGGCGCATGCCCCGCGTGTCCAGGGCCGCGACGACGTCAATCACATTCGTCATTCGGCTGGATCCCTGTCCGCGGCAGGACCTCGACGCCTCCGGCGGCGGCAACACTCTCGAATCGCCGAGCGCCGCCTTCGCCCGGTCGCCGGGCGGCCGCAACCGGAGGGATGCCTGCCAACGCCCGATCGAGGAGGGCCTCGACGCGGGTCATAGACTGGGCCTGCGCCCTCAGAGCTGCGGAGCTTCAGATGGCCCGAAGCGCCCTGCGGGTCCCGGGCCGCGCCATCGCCCGCCGACTCGTGCCCGAAGCCTGGCGGCCAGTCGTCAAGGCCGTCGCCCGCCGTCTCACCTGGCGGCTCTACGCCGGGGATCGATACGAGTGCCCGTGCTGCGACACCCGGTTCCGGCGGTTCCTCGCGTTCGGTCGCGGGGCGCACGGCGCCTCCCGACCGAACGCCCGATGCCCACGCTGCGGCTCGCTCGAACGGGAGCGTCTCATGTGGCTGTTCCTGCGCGAGCGCGAGGACCTGCTCCGTTCGCCGATGCGGCTGCTCCACGTCGCGCCCGAGCCGCAGCTCCGGCGCCGGCTCCGGGGCCTGCCGGACGTTTCCTACGTATGCGGCGACCTCTCGCGAGGGCTGGCCGACACGGTCCTCGACATCCGGGCGATGCCCTATCCGGACGAGACGTTCGACGCGATCATCTGCAACCACGTCCTCGAGCACGTGCCCGAGGATCGCCAGGCGATGGGCGAGATCCGGCGCGTCCTTCGGCCACACGGCTGGGCGATCCTGCAGGTCCCGCTCAACGCGAACCGCGGCGAGACCGACGAGGATCCCGGCATCGTCGATCCGGCCGTCCGCACGGCCCGGTTCGGCCAGGCCGATCACGTACGGGTCTACGGCCGCGACTACGCGCGTCGGCTCGCGGAGGCCGGCTTCGAGGTCAGCGAGGAGCCGGGTCCGCCGGGTCTCGGCGCGGCCGAGCGCGAACGGTTCCGCCTCGCCGAAGGCGAGGTCGTGTTCCTCTGCCGCCGGGCGCCACGGCCGGCATGACCCCCGGGCCGTCAGCGGTTGTAGAGCCAGTCCGTGAAGCCGAAGTTCTTCCCCGGCTCTGCCGGCGAGTCGGCCGCAAAGCCGCCGCCAGTCCGGAAGTCGATGAGCCAGGGCTCCCACTCGTCGTCGCCGCCGGCCGGGAACCCGTTGACCTCGTAGAGCCAGTCGGCGGCCCGATAGAGCGCCCGGTCGTTCCACGACCACGTGGCGTAGCCGGCCTTGGCGAGGATCTCGGCCTGGAGAGTCGCTCCCTGGAGCGCCTCCCAGACGTAGTTCTCCTGCGGTGCGGGCCACGTGTACGAGCCGGCGCGTCGCTGATCGTCAGGCAGGACGCCGTCGATGTCGTGGCCGTCCCTTGTGCACCCCGCCGGGTTGATCCCGACCGGATGGCTCGGGTCGCACTGCCAGGACGTGTCGCCGTAGGAGAAGCCGGCGTAGGCGCTTCGATCGCCGAGCCAGCCGTGGAAGACCTGGGCCGTCCGGGCGAGCCCGTCGGTGTCGCCGAGGTAGGCCTCGATCGCCGCCCGCGCGGCTCCCGCGTGCGTGCCCCAGTTGTTCGGTCGGTGCTCGTGCGTCCAGACGAGATTCGTGCCCTCGGTCATCGGCTCGGTGAGGACCTCCGTCAGCCAGGGCCGGAACGTCGAGCGATCGAACGTCGGCTGGATCGAGCCGAGGTCGACGAGGTCGGCGGCGATGACGTAGCCCGGCAGGTTCCTGGCCTCCGCCAGCGTTCGCCCGCCGGCCTCGGTGCCGATCACGGCGTGCAGGGCCGAGACGACGGCGTCCCGATACGACGTCTGGCCGGTTCGGACGTAGACCAGCGCCTTCGCCAGGACGTGCAGGTCCGTCGAATCGTCCTGATCCGAGAGGTTCGGCGACGAGGTCGAGCTCCCGGCCCACGAGACGATCTGGTTCCACGCCGCACCGGACGTCGGCAACGACCCGATGGTCGAGGCCGACACGAGGATCGAGCCGCCCGCGGGTGCGATCGGTTCGGGCGTGGGGTCGGGCTCCGTCGTCGGGCTCGGCGTGGCCGTCGGCTTCGGCGTCGCGGTCGGCGCGACCGTCGGCTTCGGCGTCGCCGTCGGGTTGGGCGTCGGAGTCGGCGTCGGCTTCGCCGCGGTTCCGATCGTGAGGGTGCCGCTTGCGACCGTCGTCCAGCCGCCATCGGTCTGGACCTGGCCGAGCACGGCCCGGTCGCCCAGGTCGATGCTCGTCGGGATCCGGAGTCGCACCTTGATTCGGCCGCTGCCATCCGCCCGGAAGCTGACGTCCGTCGAGGTGCCGTCGAGGATCAGCTGGCCTCGTGCCTGCCGGGCGAACCCGCGTCCGGTCACCGTCACGGTCTGCCCGGGTGCGGCCACCGCCGGGTCGACCGACAGGGGCAGCATCGTCGCCGTCACCCGCGGGGCGACGACGAGGGCGAGAGCCACGACGCCCGCGGCGAGCGCGGCGGCCGCTCGATCGGATCGGCGACGCCGTCGAGGCGCCGGAAGCGGCTGGGCAGGGATCCGGTCGGCAGGATCGGCAATCCGAATCGAGCGCATGGAAACCTCCGCGGTCGGGCGACGGCACAGACCTCGAGTCGTGACGGTGTGAGCCGCAACACCCTCGATCGGGCCGTGGCCGAAGGCGAGAGGCTGGATGGTCCGGCCGGCCCGCAGCAGCCGTACCTGCACGGGCGTGTCGCGGGGGACGACCCCGGATGGGTGCGGTCCGGTTCGCCCTAGTCCCGGGGTCAGGGGTCCGCCTCCCAGGCGCCCCGAACGCGGCGCGGGCAGGTGGCCGGCGGTGGACGAAATGTGGAAAACTCGGCGGCCCGAACGCGTCAAACTTGTTGCCGGCTGGCACCATCGCAGTGCCGACCCCGGCGGCCACGTCGCGTCCGAGCGGGCCACCCCGGAAGGTCGCCGGAAAGCCTCCGCCTCAGACCGGCGCCGCACGAGGGTGGGACATTGACCGTCAGCAACGGCGCCCAGGGGGCGTCAGCCGTTTCGCCGGATTCGACTCCCGGGACGCCCCGCGCGACCGGACCACGCCGAATCGTCGCCGGCTATCGCCGTCTGCTCGTCCTCCTGCTCATCGCGGGCGTGGGCGTTGCGCTCCTCGGGCCCGGCTCCCGACCGGCCACCGACGGAACGGCCCTCGCCGCGGGGCCGATCCTGATGTCGAGATCGGCGATCCAGCGCCTGCCGACCTCGGGCGCTGCGTGGTCGCAGGTGAAGGATTGGGCGGACGCGTCCGCAGGCAAGCCGGACATCGCCGACCAGGACGATGACACCGAGCTCCATACGCTCGCCCGTGCGCTCGTCTGGGCGCGGACCGGCACCGAGAGCTATCGGACGGGAGCGATCGCGCTCATCAAGGCCGCGATCGGCACCGAGGTCGGCGGTCGATCCCTCGCCCTCGCCCGGAACCTTCCCGCCTACGTGATCGCCGCCGACATCGTCGGGCTCTCGACCGTGGCCCCGGACTTCGATGCGAACCAGTTCCGGCCGTGGCTTCGCAAGCTGCTCACCGAGCGGATGTCCGACGGCGACGACCTCGTGACGATCGATGAGCGGCGACCCAACAACTGGGGCACCCACGCCGGCGCAGCGCGCGTCGCCATCGCGGCCTATCTCGGCGATTCGAACGAGATCGCCCGTGCCGCCGCCGTGTTCCGCGGCTGGCTCGGCGATCGCAGCGCATACGCCGGCTTCTCATGGGGTGACCTGTCGTGGCAGTGCGATTCGTCCAAGCCCGTCGGGATCAACCCCGCGGGCTGCTCCAAGTCGGGCACGAACGTCGACGGCGTCCTGCCCGACGACATGCGCCGCGGCGGAACGTTCCCGCACGTCGGCTCCGACGGCACCGGCTACTCCTGGGAGGCGCTCCAGGGCGCGCTGCTCGAGGCGGAGCTCCTGTCGGTCGCCGGCTACGACACGTGGCACTGGTCGAACGACGCCCTCGCCCGCGCCGTCCGGTTCCTCTATCGCCAGGTCGACGCACCCGCCGAGGGCGACGACGAGTGGGAGCCGTGGATCGTCGACGCGGAGTACGGCACCTCGTACCACGCGTCGGCGCCGGCCGGCGTCGGCAAGAACTTCGGCTTCACCGACTGGCTCTTCGGGCCGACCGCGTCGTCGGGATCGGGCTCGTCGGATCCCACCCCGACCCCGAAGCCGACCGCGACTCCGAAGCCGGACCCGTCATCGACCCCCGAACCGGAGCCGTCCGGGTCGTCCGCGCCCGAGGCGCGGGCCCCGTCGCCGGCCCTCGTGTCGAACGCCCGCATCGGCCGATCGCGAGTGCC
>DASXWX010000293.1:0-4698 GCA_036503395.1 Candidatus Limnocylindrales bacterium | reverse complement strand
CTCGGCTCGTTCAGCTCGGCGATCTTCCTGTTCGGCCTCGCCTTCGTCTGGGGCATGACCGGCACGACACGGGTCGCCGGCGTGGCCAGCGCGTTCGGCCAGGTGGCCCCGGGAGCGGCGCCGCTCTCGGCCGGGCTGGCGATGGGCCTCGCCTTCATGACGACTGGCGTCGCCTTCAAGATGGCCGCGGTCCCGTTCCACTACTGGACGCCGGACGCCTACCAGGGCAGCCCCACGCCCGTGACCGGCTACCTCTCGGTGGGACCGAAGGTCGGTGCGTTCGCGCTGATCCTGCGGCTGTTCGTCGGCGCCCTCGGTCCCCTCCGGGCCGACTGGCTCGGGGTGATCGCCGTGCTGGCGGCGATCACGATGACGCTCGGCAACCTCGTCGCGCTCAGCCAGTCGAACGTCAAGCGGATGCTCGCCTACAGCTCGATCGCCCACACCGGCTACATGCTGGTCGGGCTCGCGGCGTGGGCGGCGGGGCGGATCGAGGGTCTCGAGGGGCTGCTCTACTACGGCGCCGCCTACGCCTTCATGAACCTCGGCGCATTCGCGATCGTGGCCGCACTCCAGAAGCGCCAGGGCGTGACCTCCAACCTGGACACGTTCGCCGGGCTCGGCCGACGCGAGCCGTGGCTCGGGGTCCTGATGACGCTGTTCCTGCTGTCGCTCACGGGCATCCCGCCGTTCGCCGGCTTCTTCGCCAAGTACTACGTGATCCTGGCCGCGGTCCAGGCGGGCGGTGGCGTCGGCCTCCTCGCGGTCCTCACGGTCCTCAACGCGGCCGCCGCCGCCTTCTACTACCTCCGGGTCGTCGTCTACATGTACATGCGCGATCCCGAGACCGAGCAGCCGGCACTCACCCACGGCCGCCTTCTCTGGTCCGGCCTGGCCGCCGCGACGGTGCTCACGATCGCGCTCGGCCTCATCCCGGGGCCGCTGCTCGAGACCGTCCGCGCGGCGGCGAGCGCGATCGGCGGCACGTAACCCGGCAAGCACGCCGAGGTCGGACGGCCGCGCCCGACCGGGTTCGGGCCGAATTCGGGCATCATGTCGGGGATGCCCAACGAACGCGGCGCCGGCAACGGTGTCGCGTCGCGTGCGACTCCTGATCGGGACGGGCGCGTTCGGGGGCGGATCGCGACGACGTCGTCGCCGCTCCATGGCGACGACCGCCTCGGTCCGAACGGCCGCCTGATCGTCGTCTCGAACCGCGGTCCGATCACCTTCGAGCTCGAGCGCGGCGCACCCGCCGGCCTGACAGGCGACCGCGGACCCGGCGGCCTCGTGACCGCGCTTGCCGAGCTGGGCCGCCATCTCCCGGTCTCATGGGTCGCGACGGCCCTGACCCCGGGCGACCACGTGGCGGCCGAGGCGCTGGCCGGTACCTACGCGGGAGCGCGGGTGCGCCGCCGCCCGTCGTCCCGATCGCGGCCGATCCGGGGGGAGCGCGTTCGGGCCCGCATCGACGCCCTCGTCCGCGAGCGATTGCCCGGCCAGGACCTCCGCCTCCACCTCGTCCCGCTGCCCGACGAGATCTTCGAGCCCTACTACCGCCGCGTCTGCAACCCGTTCCTCTGGTTCGTCCAGCACCTGATGTACGCGCCGGCCTACGGGCCGAACGTCGACGCCGACCTGCTCGACGCATGGCGGAACGGCTACGTCCCGGCGAACGAGCGCCTCGCCGAAGGCGCGGTCCGGGCGGCAGCACGGATCCGGAACCCGCTCGTGCTCCTCCAGGACTACCACCTCTACCTGGCCGCGGCGCGGATACGCCAGCGCCGGTCGGACGCCACGATCCTTCACTTCACCCACATCCCGTGGCCGCCGGCGACCGTCTGGCAGCTCCTGCCCCGCGGGATGCGACGGGCGATCTGCGAGGGCCTGCTGGGCGCCGACATCGTCGGCCTCCAGACCGACCGCTACGCCTCCCACTTCCTCGACAGCGTCGCCACGTTCGTGCCCGACGCCCACGTCGAGCCGGACGGCCGCAGCGTGGAGTGGCGGGGCCGGACGATCCGGGTCCGGAGCTACCCGATCTCGGTCGATCCGGACGGCGTCCGGCGAGTCGCCGGCTCGATGGCCGTGGCCGAGCGCGTCGAGCGGCTCGAGGAGCGCCTCGAGCGGGTCGCGGCCGCGAACGACGGGTCACGCCCGGCGCTCATCGTCCGGGCCGACCGGATCGAGCCCTCGAAGAACGCCCTCCGCGGCTTCCTCGCGTTCGAGGCGATGCTCGTCCGGCGGCCCGAGCTCCGCGATCGGGTCCGGTTCGTGGCGGTCCAGGCCCCGACCCGCCCGGGCATCGCCGAATACGAGCGGTACGCCGCGGCGGTGCGCGAGGTGGTCGCCCGGGTGAACGGGCTCGCCGAGCCAGACGACCAGCCGATCTGGCTCTACGACGGGTCCGACTACGCGATGGCGATCGCGGCGCTCCGGCGGGCCGACGTCGTGCTGGTCAACCCGATCGTCGACGGCATGAACCTCGTCGCGAAGGAGGCGGCGCTCGTCGGCGATCGCTCGCCGGTGCTGGTCCTGTCCGAGACGGCCGGCGCCGCCGAGCAGCTCGCCGCCGACGCGCTGCCGGTCGCGCCGGCCGACATCGTGGGCACCGCGAGCCAGCTCGAGCGAGGCCTCGCGATGTCCCCTGACGAGCGCCGGGCACGCGCGGCGCGGCTCCGGACCGCCGTTCGGGAGCAGGACATCTCGTGGTGGATCAACCGCCAGCTGCGGGACCTCGCGGCGATCCGGCGCGGGGCGCAGCCGCCGTCGCGGCGGCTCCGGGACACCGTCCGCCGCGCCGAGCCGGAAACCGTCTAGTCGGCACCCTCCGCGATCGCGTTGGCGATGGCCGACAGGAGGCGGGCGGCGACCGGCGGGCCGGCGAGCATGACGTCGGCGCCGGCGACGACCTCGGCCGGGGTCTCGGATGCGCCCCGGATCCCGACGAGCAGGGCGTCCAGGCGCCCCGCGTCCCGCTCGGCGCGCACGGTCGCGAAGGCCTCGGCGTCGGTCCGGTCGTCGCCGAGGACGACGACGGTGGCCGGTCGTTCGCGCTCGAGCAGGCGGCCGACGGCCTCGCCCTTGCCGCCCGCGCCGCGCGGTCGGAACTCGATCACGCGCCGGCCGTCGATCCGCTCGAGCACCTCGTTGGCGGTCGATGCCTCCTCCTCGAGCGCCGCGTCGAGCGCACGCTCGACGGCCGCCTTCGCCGCGGCGTGATCCGGCGCGCTTCGATAATGGAACGCCACCGACGGACCTTTCTCCTCGACGAACAGCCAGGGCGGCGCGCCAAGCCGGCCGCGGACCGCATGGCCGAGGACGCCGGCCGGGTCGACCGCGGCCGAGACCGCGGCGTCGACGCTGACGTCGATCGACTCGGGCCGGCCGCGTCGTCCGAGCCAGCCCGCCTCGAGGCCGTGGTTGCCGAGGTAGCGCAGGCCGCCGACGCGGACGCGGGCGGCGACGTCGATGACGGTCCGTCCCGACAGGACCGCGACCGCGAGCCGCTCCGGCTCCTGCGCCGCGCGCCGTGCGAGGCGCCGCAGCGCGCGGCGCGCGAGCGGCAGGATCCGTGCCCCGAGGGGATCGGGATTGACCGGCGAGAGCGTCCCGTCGAAGTCCGAGACGACGAGGAGGCGGCCGGCACGGTCGACGACGCGACGCGCCAGAGCGCGGACGTCCCCAGCCGCCGCGACATCGGACGGGTCGTCGACGTCCGGGCCCGTCGACCGACATTCCGTCAGGGCGTCACCTTCACTCCGGGCATCACCCGCCCGAGCCCGGTCGCCATCGCATCCGGTCCGATGCCGCCCAGCGCGGCGTCACGCACGATGCCGTCCTTGTCGACCCAGAAGTGGACCGGCAGCACTGCCGCACGCCATGCCTGCTGGGCCGATCCGTCGGCGTCGAGGCCGACCGGCATCGCGAGGTTGAGCGACGACGTGAACCCCGCGACCTGCGCCTCGTCCTCGCGCACGTCGACGACGAGAACGACCAGGCCGTCCTTGCCGTACCGGGCGGCCAGCCCGTTCATGACCGGCAGCTCGTCCCGGCAGGACGGGCACCACGTGGCCATGAAGTAGACCCAGACGGGCTTGCCGCGGAGCGTGGCGAGGTCGATCGTGCCGCCGCCGAGCTGCGGGACGCGAAGCGCGGGGGCGGGCTCGCCGACGCCTAGGATCGCGCCGCTGCCGGAGGCGGGCACCGACGGCGCCGCCGAACCGCTCACGACAGCGGAGACGGCCGGCGTGGCCGACGGTGGCAGCGTCGGCAGGTCGAGGCTGGGTGCCGGCGTCGGTGAGGGGGAGGCGACCGGGCCGAACGCGACGAGCGCCGCCCAGCCGGCGGTGCCGACGAGGAGCCCCGCCACGAGACCGGACGCGACGATGACCCGGCTCGACATCGGTCCCGAGCCTAGCAGCCGCGCGCGGCGGGGTACGAACGCCTCAGCGCGCGCGACAGGGGTGCGCGCTAGCATGCGGCCCCGTGTCCGAGACGACGGTCCCGCTTCGCGCCCGCATCGTGCCGGCCATCCTCACCGGCATCGGCGGGACCCTGCTCGCCGCGGGGCTCCTGACCTACACCACCCCCGCGACGGCCGCCGTGCCGGCACCCTCGGCCACGCCCGCGCCGACGGTCGCGGCCAGCCCGTCGGACCTCCTGTCAGTCCCGCCGATCTCCGCCGTGCCCTCGAGC
>DASXWX010000292.1:0-2110 GCA_036503395.1 Candidatus Limnocylindrales bacterium | reverse complement strand
CGCCGGCGCGGCCGCCGCACGGCTCGTGCTGGCGGCCCTGGCGACGGCCATGCTGGCGATGATCATCGTGGTCGCGGGCCTCGGGAGTGCCAGCGGCCCCGCGCGTGCCCCCGCCTCGGCCGCCGCGGGACTGCTCGCCCTCCTCTCGGCGATCGCCTACCTCGTCGCGTTCGCGCCGCCACACGCCCTCCGGAGGACGTGGCAGGCCCAGACGGCCTTCGGTGGCCTCCGCTCGCTCATCGCCGCTGGTGACGGCGACGCGGCCGCGATCTGGCACACGCTGCTCTCGATCGCACGCAACGCCACGGGCGCGTCGGGCGGGCTGATCGTCGAGGACCACGGGGCCACCGGCCACGTGGTGGCGGTCGACGGGCTCGCGGGGTCACTCGTCGGCCGCGACCTCGCGCTGGGTGCGGCCGGCCTCGACGGCGGGAACGAGCGTCCGATCGACCCCGAAGGGGGTCTGGGCGACGCCGGCCTTGCCGGGATCGCGGTGACAGTCGGGGCCGGGTTCGTCCGAGTCATCCCGCTCGCCGGCAGCGGCCGCGCCAGATCACTCGTCCTGCTCTCGGCGGCGCGGACCCTCTTCGCCGACGAGGACCGAGACCTGCTCCTCGCCCTCGGACGTCAGGCGACGAGCCTCGTCGAACGTCGCGAGGCCCTCGCCGCACAGGAGGGGCTCACCGTCCAGCTCGCCACGACCGTCGAGGCGTTGCGTTCCGCGAGCCAGGCCAAGAGCGACTTCCTCGCCAGCATGAGCCACGAGCTGCGGACGCCGCTCAACGCGATCATCGGCTTCAGCGACCTCATGCGCCACGAACCCACCGACGAGGAGGGGAGCGTCCACGTGCCGCTCGAGTGGGTCGAGCACATCCATCGCGGCGGGACGCATCTCGTCGAACTGGTGAACGACGTCCTCGACCTGGCGAAGGTGGAGGCGGGACGGCTCGAGCTCGATCGCGTCCCGGTGGACGTCCAGGCCGCCGCCGCCGAATCCGTGGCCGGCCTCCGACCGCTCGCCGATCGGAAGCACCAGGAGGTCGAGGTGACGGTCGGGCCGGACGTCACGGTGCTGGCCGATCGGGGCAGGATCCGGCAGGTCCTCTACAACCTCCTCTCGAACGCGATCAAGTTCACGCCCGAGGGCGGTCGAATCGTCGTCGAGGGCCGACCGACGGACGGCGGCTACGAGCTCGCGGTCGTCGACTCGGGCGTCGGCATCGCGCCCGAGGATCAGGGCACCGTCTTCGAGGAGTTCCGGCAGGTCGGTCAGGGCGCGCAGCGGACGGACGGCACGGGTCTCGGCCTGGCACTGACGCGGCGCCTCGTCGAGGCGCACGGCGGCCGGATCTCGGTCGAGTCGACGCCGGGGGAGGGGAGCCGGTTCGCGGTGGTTCTGCCCCTCGCGGCCGGAGCCGTGAGCGATGTCCGCGAGCGACCGACCATGGCCGACGCGGCGATTTCCGCCGGTCCGGCGAGTGCGACCCGGGGCCGTGTTCGCTCGATCCTCGTCGTCGAGGACGATCCGAGCGCCGTGCGGCTGCTCCGGGCCTACCTCGAACCGGAGGGCTACGCCGTTTCGGTCGCCTCCGATGGCGAGACCGCCATCGCGAACGCCGCTGCACAGGCCCCCGATGCGATCCTCCTCGACGTCCTCCTGCCCGGCATGGACGGCTGGGAGGTGCTCCGGCGGGTGAAGGCCGACCCGGCGCTCCGGGACGTGCCGGTCGTGATCGTCACCGTCGTCGAGGAGAAGGAGATCGGGCTCGCCCTCGGCGCCGTCGACTACCTGATCAAGCCGATCGATCGCGAGGCGCTCCTTGCCACGCTTCGCCGCCTCCTGCCTCGTCTCGCGAACGCGGAACGCGCCCGGATCCTCGCCGTGGACGACGACCCCGCGACGCTCGACGCGATGGAGGCCGCCCTGCGCCCGGCCGGCTTCGACGTGGTCCGTGCCGACGGCGGCTCGTCCGCGATCGGGCTCGCGCGGTCGGAGCCGCCCGACCTCGTGATCTGCGACCTGGTGATGCCCGACGTCGACGGGTTCGGCGTGGTCGCCGCGCTCAAGTCGGAACCGGCGACGCGGCGCGTCCCGATCATCATCCTGACC
>DASXWX010000291.1:0-5010 GCA_036503395.1 Candidatus Limnocylindrales bacterium | reverse complement strand
CGCGATCGTCGGCGTCGGCAACTGCGCGAGCAGCCTCGTCCAGGGCCGCTACTTCTACGCCGACGCCCCGGACGACGCCTTCGTCCCCGGGCTCATGCACGTCAACCTCGGCGGCTACCACGTCCGGGACATCGAGTTCGTCGCCGCCTTCGACGTCGACCGGACGAAGGTCGGCAAGGACCTCTCGGAGGCGATCTGGGGCGGCCAGAACAACACGTACCGCTTCGCGGAGGTGCCGAAGACCGGCGTGACCGTCGAGCGCGGAATGACCCACGACGGGCTGGGCAGGTACCTCTCGGGCGTCATCGAGAAGGCGCCCGGGCCGACCGCCGACATCGTCCGGATCCTTCGCGAGCGCGAGGTCGATGTCGTCGTCTCCTACCTGCCAGTCGGGAGCGAGGAGGCGACGAAGTGGTACGTCGAGCAGGCGCTCAACGCCGGCGTCGCCTTCGTCAACGCGATCCCGGTCTTCATCGGCCGCGAGCCGTACTGGCAGCGCCGTTACGCCGAGGAGGGGCTGCCGATCATCGGCGACGACATCAAGAGCCAGGTCGGGGCAACGATCACCCACCGCGTCCTGACGCGCCTCTTCATGGACCGCGGCGTCCGGATCGACCGGACCTACCAGCTCAACTTCGGCGGCAACACGGACTTCCTCAACATGCTCGAGCGCGAGCGGCTCGAGTCGAAGAAGATCAGCAAGACGAACGCCGTGACCTCGATGCTCGACTACCCGATCGAGGATGACAACGTCCACGTCGGCCCGTCCGACTACGTGCCGTGGCTCCAGGACCGGAAGTGGTGTCACATCCGGATCGAGGGGACGACCTACGGCGACGTGCCGCTCAACGCCGAGCTCAAGCTCGAGGTCTGGGACTCGCCGAACTCGGCCGGCGTCATCACTGACGCGATCCGCTGCGTCAAGCTCGGCCTCGACCGGGGCCTCAAGGGGACGCTCGTGGCACCATCGGCGTACTTCATGAAGAGCCCGCCGCGCCAGATCGCCGACGACATCGCCCGCGAGCGGGTCGAGGCGTTCATCCGCGGCGAGGACACGGAGACGCTCGTCGGCGCTACCGACGCGCCACAGCCGCCTGTACGGAGTCAGCGCCAGCCGGTTCGCAAGCCGCGGCAGGCGGTCGCGGCGAGGTGACCGCGGGCGAGTCCGAGGCCCGGGGCCGGCGACTCGACGCGCCGCACCGGAGGAGCCGGGCGCGGCGGGAGGCGGCGCCCACCGCTCGTCGGCCCAGCGTCCGTCATCTCGGCACCCGGCTCGTCGAACGGATCGCGGTCACGGCCTACCGGCTCGCCGCCTGGACACTCCGACACGTCCCCGAGACCGTCGGCGTGGCCGTGCTCGCGACCGCGTTCCAGGCCGCCTACGTCTTCTGGCCCCAGAAGCGGGCGTCGTCGAACGCGAACTTCGCCCACGTCCTGGGGCGTCCCGCGGACGATCCCGCCGTTCGCCGTCTCGCGCTCGCGGCGTACCGGACCTACGCCCGTTATCTCGTCGAGCTGATGCGATTGCCGATCGGTCGCGACGGCGGCTACGCCGACCGCGTCGACCTCGAGGGCATCGAGCCGGTCCTCGAGCGATGGCGATCGAGCGGGAGGGGGCTGATCCTGACCGTCGGCCACCTCGGCAGCAACGAGGCGGTCGCGGCCGGCATCGCCCACCACGGCTTCCCGATCGGGGTCGTCGCCGACGACTCGGCGTTTCCCGAGCTGTTCGACCTCCTCCGCAGGCAGCGGGAGGCCTGGGGCCTCTCGATCATCCCGTGGCGGAATCTCCGCGAGCTGTTCGGCTTCCTCCGCCGCAACGAGATCCTCGGCCTGCTCGTCGACTGGGGCTATCGCGAGGACGGCATCCCCGTCCGCCTGTTCGGCGCCTGGACGTGCCTGCCGGCCGGCCCCGCGGTCCTCGCCGCGAAGACCGGGACACCGATCGTCCCGATCGCCGTCCGGCGCGACGGGCGGCGGTTCCGGGTCGAAGCCGGAGCGGCGATCGAGGTCGGCTCGCCGGCACCGGCCGAGCTCCAACGCGCGACGCAGAGCGTCGCCGACGCCCTCGAGCGAGCGATCGCGGCCGCTCCGGAGCAGTGGTACAGCTTCCGCACGATCTGGCCGGCAACCGAGGCCGAGTCTGAAGTGCTCGAGCGACGCGCGGTCGAGATGCTCGCCCAGCCCGGGTGAGAGTCCCTCTCGCGCGAGCCCTCGGCGTGCACGCCGTCATCGCGCTCGCCGGCCTCGTCGCCCGCCTTCCGGAAGGTCTGGCGATCCGGTTCGCGGACGTCGGCGGCTCGATCGCCTACCGGGTGTCGGAACGTCGTCGCGACCTCGCCCGCCTGAACCTCCGTCGCGTCGCCGTGTGGCTCGAAGCCCACGAGATGGGGACGCCCCTTGCCCGCGCCGCCGCTCGCGACCCCCGCGCGCTCGAGCGCCTCGTCCGGGCCGCCTTCCGACAGCACGCCCGCTACTACCTCGAGGTCGCCCGGACGCCGCGGCTCGGGCCGCGCTACGTGCGGGAGCGGCTCCTCGTCGAGACGCCCGAGGCCGTCGCCGACGCCTTCGCCGCGACGCCTGCGGCGATCTTCGTCGGCCTCCATTTCGGCGCGATCGAGCTGCCCGCCCTGCTGTTCGCCGAGCGGACGGGCCGCGAGGCGTACGCGCCGATGGAGCAGCTGCCCGACCCGCGGATCCAGGCCTGGTTCGTGCGGACGCGGGGCGCGGCCCGGATCCGGATCGTCGGGCTGGCCGAGGCGCGACGGGTGCTCACGTCGGCGATCCGGGCCGGGAGCGCGGTTGGGCTGGTCGCCGACCGGGACCTGACGGGCGGCGGCATCGCGACGGACCTCTTCGGGGCGCCGACGTCCCTCCCCGCGGGCCCCGCGCTGCTGGCACTCGAAACCGGCGCGCCGATGTACGTCGCGGTCGTCCGTCGGGCGGGCGCGGGGCGCTATCGCGGCCGCCTCGAGCCGCTGCCGGTACCGAGCGAGGGTTCGCGGCGCGAGCGGGTCGTAGCGGTCCTCGGGGCGACGGCGCGGATCTTCGAGCGGGTCATCGCGGACGCGCCGGAGCAATGGTGGGCGGTCTTCTCGCCGATCTGGCCGGACCTGGACAGCCCATCGGACCGGGCGGCATGACGACGCGGCGCGGCCGGGCCGACCTCCACGTCCACTCGCGTGCCTCGGACGGCGTGGACGGGATCGAGGCGCTTCTCGAGGCCGCCATCGCCGCCGGGCTCGACGTCGTCGCGATCACGGACCACGAGCGGATCGATGCCGCCGTGGCCGCCCGGGACCTTGCCGACGAGCGCGGCATGGCGATCGAGGTCGTCGTCGGCGAGGAGATCACCACACGCGGGGGACATCTGCTCGGGCTGTGGCTCGAGCGGCGCGTGCCCGCGCTCCGGGCGCTCGGCTGGTCGATCGCCGCGATCCACGACCAGGGCGGCGTCGCGGTCCCGGCCCATCCGCTCGTGCCGTACCCGCTGTGCGCCCAGGGCTGGACGCTGCGCCGGCTCCTGGCGTCGCCCGACCCCGCCGTCCATCCCGACGCGCTCGAGGGCTTCAATCCCACGTTCTTCGGGCGGGTCGCCCGCCGCCGGGTCACCGCCTTCGCGGAGCGACACGCGCTGCCCCTGATCGGCAACAGCGACGCCCACGCGGCGGAGCAGGTCGCGACCGGCTGGACCGAGTTCGGCGGACGGAGCGGAGCCGATCTTCGGGCCGCGATCGCCGCAGGCTCGACCACGGCCCACGGGCGGTTCCACCCGGCCGGCTCCCAGGTCGCCACGTTCGCCCGGCAGCTCCGGAAGTACGGCGGCGACGCCCGCTCGACCGGCGCCCGGCTCCTGGGTCGCGGCGAGGGCCGGGACCTCGGGTACCCTGCGGCCATGTCCCGACGGCCCGAGGACGGGCCCGCCGATGAGCCGGACCGGTGAAGATCGGGCTCGTCTCCCCGTACATCTACCCGCTCCCTGGCGGCGTCACCGAGCACGTCCGGTACCTCTACGAGAACCTCCGGCTGCGCGGCCATGACGTCCGGATCCTGACCTCGAGCCACGGCCCGCAACGCTCGTCCGAGGGCGACGTGATCCGGGTCGGCATGGGCTTCTCGGTGCCGGCCAACGGCTCGGTGGGAACCGTGACGTTCTCGCACCGCTTCCCCTCGCAGGTCCGCGAGGTCCTCGACCGCGAGCGTTTCGACCTGCTCCATTTCCACGAGCCGTTCGTGCCCTTCCTCTCGCTCGTCGTCCTGCGCGAGAGCCTGAGCGTCAACATCGCGACCTTCCATGCCTACGCGGGGTTCTCACCGTCGTACGAGTTCGGCAGCCGGGTCCTCGGCGCGTATGCCAACCGGCTCCACGGCCGAATAGCGGTGTCGGCGGCTGCGCGCCATTTCATCGACCGTTACTTCCCGGGCGACTACAAGGTCATCCCGAACGGCGTCGACGTCGAGCGCTACCGCCGGGCGGTGCCGCTGGCCCGGTGGCAGGACGGCGTCCGGAACATCCTGTTCGTCGGCCGGCTCGAGCCGCGCAAGGGCATCGTCGAGCTCCTCAAGGCGTACCGGGTGCTGCGAAAGACCGGCTGTGACTGCCGCCTGCTCGTGGTCGGCTCGGGACCCCTGGAGCGCGAGGCGCGCCGCTACGTCGCCACCCGCCGGCTCGGCGGCGTCGAGTTCCTCGGTCGCGTCGGCGACGACGAGAAGGCCCAGCTCTTCAAGACGGCCGACGTCTACGTCTCGCCCGCCACGGGCCGCGAATCGTTCGGGATCGTGCTGCTCGAGGCCATGGCCGCGAGAACGGCCATCGTGGCCAGCGACATCCACGGGTACAAGGGCGTCGTCCGGCGCGACGAGGAGGCGCTCCTCGTGCCGCCGCGGGACACGAAGTCGCTCGCGGCCGCCCTGGCCCGCGTCCTCGCCGATGCGGCCCTCCGGGAGCGGCTCGCCGCGGCCGGCGAACGGCGGGCCCAGGACTTCAGCTGGAAGCGGGTGACGGCCAAG
>DASXWX010000290.1:0-7929 GCA_036503395.1 Candidatus Limnocylindrales bacterium | reverse complement strand
TACAGCGTGTTCGGCGAACGTGGCTCGATCGACGTCCTCGCCTTCCACCCTCGTGCGCTGACGCTTCTCGTCGTCGAGGTGAAGTCGGAGCTCGGCGGGATAGAGGCCACGATCCGAAAGCTTGATGAGAAGGCGCGACTCGCAGCCACCGTCGCCGGCGAACGCCTCGGATGGCGAGCGCGGACCGTCGGCCGTGTGCTCGTGCTGCCGGCGACGACGACTGGCCGCCGCCATGTCCGGCAGCACCAAGCGACATTCGAGGTCGCGTTACCGCTCGTGTCCGCGGAGGTCCGTCGTTGGCTTCGGAAACCGATCGGCCGTGTTGCCGGCATCCTGTTCGTGCCGTCTACCAACCCGGCTGATCATCGGCGCGATTCCAGCCGGGCCGGAGCCGCGCCCTTGCGTCTCGCGGGCACAACGGCGCGTGCGCGGCGGCTCCCGGAGTCCCCGACTCGGTCGCCGGACGGTCCGGCGATCGTCCCGGGTGGTATCTGGCGCGATACGAGGCTGGACCGCGCCAAATAGCGACGGCCGCGATCGGGGGCCGGTCAGTCCGCGGCGCAGCGCGATTGGGCCCGACGCGCGCGGCGGCACTGGCGCGCGACGCGCGCGGCTGACGCTCCGCGATGCGAGGCTGGGACCGCGCCAAATGGCAACCGCGGCGACCGGCGGACCGTCAGTACGCGGCGAGCTGGCGGACGGCGGCCTCGATCCGGTCGGGGTTGACCATGAACCAGTCCTCGAGGAGGTGGTTGTACGGGACGCCGGGGACATCCGGGCCCGCGACGCGCATGACCGGCCCGTCGAGGTAGTCGAACGCCTCCTCGGCGATCGTGGCGCAGATCTCGGCGCCATACCCACCGAACCGATTGTCCTCGTATACGACGAGTGCCTTGCCGGTCTTGCGGACCGAGCCGAGGATCGTCTCCTTGTCGAGCGGGCGGAGCGAACGGACGTCGATCACCTCGGCGTTGATGCCGTCGGAGGCCACGCGATCCGCGGCATCCAGGGCGTAGTGCGCCATCAACCCGTAGGCGACGATCGTGAGGTTCGATCCCACCCTCGTGACCTGGGCCTTGCCGAAGGGGACCGAGTAGTCGCCGTCCGGGACGTCGCCGCGGACCGACCGGTACAGCTTCTTGTGCTCGAAGAACAGGACCGGGTCCTCGTCCCGGATCGCGGTCCGGAGGAGACCCCGGGCGTCGTGGGGCGTCGACGGCACGACCACCTTCAGCCCGGGGATGTGGGTGAAGAAGGATTCGACCGACTGGCTGTGGTAGAGCGCGCCGTGGACGCCGCCGCCGTAGGGCGCGCGGACCGTCATCGGCACGCCGAACCCGTTGTTCGACCGGTAGCGCATCCGGGCCGCCTCGGACAGGAGCTGGTTCATGGCCGGGAAGATGAAGTCCGCGAACTGGATCTCGGCGATCGGCCGAAGACCGCCGATGGCAGCCCCGATCGATGTCCCGACGATCTGCGATTCCGTGAGCGGCGTGTCGATCACGCGCTCCTCGCCGAACTCGTCGTACAGGCCGTCGGTCGCGAGGAAGACGCCGCCCTTCTTGCCGACGTCCTCGCCGAGGACGATGACCGAATCGTCGCGCCGCATCTCGTCGGCGATCGTCTCGCGAATGGCCTCGATGAAGGTCTTCGTCGCCATCAGCCCGGGCCGCCCTCGCGGCCCGGGCCGCCCGCGCCGCTCTCACCGTCGCGCTCCGTCCGTGCGTAGAACCCGGTCGCGTCCGCCCAGTCGACCGGCGGCGCCTCCGACGGCCAGTCCTCGGCGAAGACCCACTTCGTCGCCTGGCGCGGATCGGGATCGGGCTGCGACTCGGCGTAGTGGGTCGCCTCGTCGACCTCGGCCTTGATCTCGGCCCCGATCCGGGTTTCGGTCGCGTCGTCGAGGACCCCGGCCTCGCGGAGCTGGGCGCGGAAGCGTGGCACGGGGTCGCGTCCACGCTCAGCCGCGAGCTCCTCCTCGGACCGGTACTTCGTCTGCTGATCGTCGGAGGAGTGCGCGGTCAGGCGGGTGACCTTGGCCTCGATCAGGGTCGGCCCGTCTCCCCGACGGGCCCGGTCGACGGCCTCCCGTGCCGCGCGGTAGCAGCCGAGCACGTCGGCGCCGTCGACCACCACCCCCGGGATCCCGTAACCGGACGCCCGCGCGGCCACATCGGCGAGCGCCAGCTCCTTGGTCGTCGGAACGCTGATCGCGTAGCCGTTGTTCTCGACCACGAGCACGAACGGCAGCTTGTGGATCGCGGCGAAGTTGAGGCCCTCGTGGACGTCGCCCTGGTTGCTGCTGCCCTCGCCCATGAACGTCATCGCCACCTGGTCGGTGCGGCGGATCCTGGCGGCAAGGGCGATCCCCACAGCGTGGAGGATCTGGGTCGCGACCGGCGAGCTGACCGACACGAGGTTGTTCTTGCGGTCGCCGTAGTGGCCCGGCATCTGCCGGCCGCCCGACGATGGATCGTTGCCGGTCGCGTACTGAGCGGTCAGGATGTCGCGCGCCGACATCCCGAAGGTCAGGCAGGTCGCGATCGAGCGGTAGAACGGCGCGAACCAGTCGTGACCCTTGCGCAGGGCCCAGGTGATCCCGACCTGCGCGCCTTCGTGGCCCTGGCCGCTGATGACGAACGGGATCCGGCCGGCGCGGTTGAGGACCCACATCCGCTCATCGACGGCACGGCTGAGGGCGACGAGGCGGTACATCTCGAGGAGCTCGTCCTTCGAGAGCCCGGCGTCGTCCGCGGTGAGCCCTGGGCTCGAGGCGGACCCGGGACGGGCCGCTCGTGTCGCCCGATCGCTCACGGCCATCGACGCCTCCGTTCGGTCGTCAGAAGTTGATCGATCGGCCGTCGACGGCCATCGCCGCCTCGCCGACGACCTCCGACAGGGTCGGGTGGGGATGCGTCGCGGCCCCGATCTCCCACGGCGTCGCGTCGAGCTCGAGCCCGAGCGAAGCCTCGGCGATGAGGTCGGTGGCATGCGGCCCGATCACGTGGACGCCGAGCGTGTCCCCGGTCTCCGTGTGCTTGATGACCTTGGCGAAGCCCTCGGGCTCGCCGACGATCACGGCCTTGGCGATTGCGAGGAAGGGCACCTTCCCGACCTTGTAGGGCAGCCCACGGTCCTGGCACTCCTGCTCCGTCAGCCCGATCGACGCGATCTCGGGCCGGGTGTACGTCGCCCGCGGCTGCTCGGTGTAGTCGATCGGTCGCACGTCCGGGTCACCGGCGATGGTGTGGACGGCCGTGAGGCCCTCGTGGGCGGCCGTGTGCGCGAGCAGGAGTCCGCCCACGACGTCTCCGATCGCGTAGAGGTGGGCATCGCGTGTCCGCATCCGGCCGTCGACCTTGACGAATCCGCGCTCGATCTCGGCCTTGGTGGTCTCGAGGCCCACGTCCTCGACGTTCGGCGCCCGCCCGGTCGCGACCAGCATCAGCTCGGCCCGGAGCTCCTCGGTCTTGCCGCCGTCCGGTCCGACGTCGAGGCAGACGCCGTCCTTCGTCACCTCGACCGCCTTCGGATCGAATCGCGCTTTCGTCATCACCCGGATGCCTCGCCGCTCGAAGCTCCGCTGGAGGGCCTGGCTCACCTCGCGGTCCTCGAGAGGCACGATCGCCGGGAGGTACTCGAGAACGCTCACGCCGACGCCGAGGTCGTGATACATCGACGCGAATTCCGTGCCGACGGCGCCGGCGCCGACGACGATCACGTCCTTCGGCAGGCTATCGGCGCGGAGCACGTCGTCCGAGGTGAGGATCCGCTTCCCGTCGGGCTCCAGCCCCGGCAGCGACTTGACCCGCGACCCGGTGGCGAGGATGACGTCGGTCGCCTCGAGGAGACGCTCGCCCGAACCGCCGCCGTCGTCGTTGCCGTCCTCGCCGGCGGTCTGCCGAACGCGCACCCGGGTGGGGCCGTCGAGCCGCCCGCGGCCGGCGATCCAGGTCACCTTGTTCTTGCCGACGAGTGTCTGGAGGCCCTTCCACATCCGGGTGACGACCTCGTCCCGACGGGCGGCCATCCGGGCGTAGTCGATCGCCGGCTCCCCTACCCCGATCCCGAAGTCCTTCGCATGGCGGACGCGCTCGGCGAAGGCGGCGGACTCGAGGAGAGCCTTGGTCGGGATGCAGCCGCGGTGGAGGCACGTCCCACCGAGCTTGTCCTCGTCGACGAGGGCCACCTTGAGGCCGAGCTGGGCCGCACGGAACGCCGCGCTGTAGCCTCCGGTGCCCGCGCCGAGGACGATGAGGTCGAACGAGTTCGACGAGCCGACGGCCATGCGTCAGGGCGTCGGCCGAGCGGCCCGCGGGCGGTAGGGGGCACGCATCGCCTCGATCGTACCCCGTCCGGGCCACCGCTTCAGGGACAGGGCATCGCCGGCGGCGAGCGGCACGATCGGACGCGTGCCCCGTCGCCCGTTGCGGATCCCGCTGCCGGTGGTCGGCGCCTGCCTCGCGGTCGGTCTCGCGGTCATCCTCGGAGGCGCCGCGCCCGGGGCCGCTCTCGGCGCGCCCCCGGCGCGCGTCGTCTCGAACGTCCCCGCCGCAGGCCACGTCGTCGCCCTCACCTTCGACGACGCCTGGGATCCCGCGGCGACACGCCGGCTCTTCGAGATCCTCGCGGCCGAGGACGTGCCGGCGACGTTCTTTCCGGTCGCCGTGGGCGTGGAGGGCGATCCCGCTCTGTGGCGGGAGATCGTGGCCGCCGGCGATGTCGTCGGCAGCCACACGATCGATCACCCCGACCTGACCGCGCTCTCGGACGAGCGACTCGTCGCCGAGATCGGCGGCGCGAGGCGGGCAATCGAAGCAGCACTCGGCGAACGGATGGCGCCGCTCCTGCGGCCGCCCTTCGGCCGGCTCGACGACCGTGTCCGGCACGTGGCGGCGGCGGCCGGCTACGGCACCCTGGTCCTGTGGGACGTCGCCTCGAGCGACTGGGCCGAGCCCGATCCATCGGTCGTCGCGGCACGCTCGCTCGCGGGCCACGACGGCTCGATCGTCCTGCTTCACGCAGGCCCGGCATCGACGATCGCGGCGCTCCCGGCAATTATCGCCGGCTACCGAGCCCGCGGATTCGCGCTCGTGACGGTGCCGGCGCTCCTGGCGGCCGCCGGCTGAGCGATCAGTCCGCGGCGATCGCCTCGACCGAGATCCGGAGACCGCGCGGAAGGCTGACGATCGGGGTCGACCGAACTGGAGGCGCCGACGGGAAGAACTCGCCGTACAGCGCGTTCATCGCCGGGAAGGCCTCGGCCGAGGCGAGGAAGACCGTCGTCTTGACGACGCGGTCGAGGTCCGAGCCCGCGGCCCGGAGCACCTGGCGCAGGTTCGCGAAAGCCTGACGGGCCTCCACCTCGAATCCGCCGTCCGGCACCTCGCCTGTCACCGGATCGATGCCGGCCTGGCCGGCGACGAACAGGAGGTCGCCCGCGCGAACCGCCTGTGAGTACGGGCCGAGCGCGCGCGGCATGTCGGGATTCGAGATCGCCTCGATCTCCACGTGGTCCTCCTCGACGTCGTGCCCTGGGATCCCGGGAATCGAAACGACCCGGTCGGTGTGACCGGGTCGTTCTTCGTTCTGCGCGCGGACGTCAGCCCCGCATCGAGCGGAAGCAGTCGCTGCAGTAGACGGGCTTGCCGCTCGTCGGGCGGAACGGGACGCGAGCCGGCTGGCCGCAGTTCGAGCACGTTGCGTCGAACATCTCCCGCGGGGCGCGATCGCGGGAGCCGTACCCGCCGCCACCACCGCCGTACCCACCACCGGAGCCGTAGCCGCCGGCCGAGTAGGCGCCGCCGGCCGAGTACGAACCGTACCCGCCGCCGTTCCCACCGGACGAATAGCTGCCGCCGCCGTCGTGGGCGTTGCGCTGCGCCTTGCGTGCGGCCCGACAGGTCGGGCAGCGTCGCGGCTCCGTGAAGCCACGCTGCGCGTAGAAATCCTGCTCGGACGCGGTGAACGTGAACTCCTGTCCACAGTCCGCGCAGGTCAGCGTCTTGTCGCTGTACACCAAAACTCCTCTCCGGCCTGGCGATCCCTCGTTTCTCGCGAAGCCGTGAGAGGAGTCCGAGAAGGTCGTTCCGAGCCGATCTGTTCTCCGAAGCGGCCTTCCGCTCCGGTGCTGCGGCGCAGTCTACGGGCCCGTTCTGTGGCTGTAAACGATGTTCGTCGAATTCAGCGCGTGGGCGGATGGAGCGCCAGCCGCCAGAGCACGAGGGCCGTCCCGACGACGAGTACCACGATCGTCAGCGGCGTGTGTCCGACGAGGTCGCCGAGGGGCGCGACGAGACCCGTGACGGCCGCCGCGACCGCCACCGCGAGGAGGACGAGAACGGCCACGAGGACGACGTCGCGCCAGCCGGCCTGGCCCGTCGTCTCAGGCACGATCCGCCTCGCGCGGGATGCCGATCGGCGCAACGAGGACGCGGCCGGCGAACGCGGCGCCCCGACGGGTCAGGAGGCCGGTCTTGGGGCGGTGAAAGGTGACGGTGAGGTCGGCACGGACGACCGGCTCCGACGGGTCGCCCGAGGTGAGGTCGACGGCCGTCGGCGTGTCGACGGCGAGAACCGGGACGCCGGCCTCGCGCGCACGCAGCGCGGCGCCCACCGCTGCCCGGATCGGATCGCGCAGTGCCCCCCGGACGCCCGTTCCGAGGAGCGCGTCGACCACGATCGCCGATCGGTTCACGGACGAGGCGAGGACCGAGACGTCGCGGGCGGTCGGGACGTGGACGCGCTCGACCCCGGTCAGCCCACCGAGGCGATCCCAGTTCCGTCGCGCGTCCGGCGTGGTGGGTCGTGGGTCCCCGGCCACCAGCGCGACGACGGCGCGCGCCCCGGCCTGGGCGAGATGCCGGGCCGCGACGAGGCCGTCACCGCCGTTGTTGCCCGGGCCGCACAGTACGAGGATCGGGTTGGTCGCCCAGCGCTCCTGATCGACGGCGAGGGCGTGGGCCGCGGCCGCGACCGCCGTCCCGGCCTGCTCCATGAGCCGCTCGCCGGGGATGCCGAGGGCCTGGGCTCGGCGATCGATGCCGGTCATCTCCTCGCCGCTGATCGGTGGTCGTGCGGCGGCCTCGGCCCAGCGCGCGCGAAGGCCGCGCAGGTCGAGCTCGAGAAGCGGCGCGTCGTCAGCAGTGCGCGCACTTCGGGCGGTCGCCATTCCGAGAGCCTAGCGCGACCGCCGCGTCCGGCTCCGCCTACCCCGTCGCGAGTCGCGCCTGGGCGGCGTCATCGGGGTCGAGCTCGACCAGCCCGTCGCGGGCGAGCGTCGCGAGGGCGACCGCCACCGCCTCGGGCGGATGCGTCCCGATCGGCCGGTCGAGGCGGACCCATGCGCCGGGCGGCGCCGCGCAGAGGAAGGAGACGATGCGGCCACGAAGCCAGCGGCTGGTCGACTCGAACGGCGGCGAGGGCCGACGCGCTCGACCGGTCGGACCCCCCGCCGGTGCGGCCGCGCGCGCCGACCGGGTCGCACACCACGGCGACACGGGGCAGCCGTCGCAGACCGGCATCGGCCGGCAGTGGCGCGTGCCGACGTCCATCAGCGCTGCCGTCCAGTCGGCCGCCCGGTCGGGCGGAACCAGCGCATCGGCGAGCGCCTGTACCGCAGCCCGGTCGGCCGGGTCGACGCCGGCCGTCCGCGACAGGACGCGCCGGACGTTCGTGTCCACCGCGCCGACCGGTTGGTCGAAGGCGATCGCCGCCACGGCGCGGGCCGTGTACGGGCCGACGCCGGGCAGGGCCTCGAGCCGCGATGGATCGGACGGGACGCGACCGGCGTGCTCGGCGACGATGGCCCGGGCCGCCCGGTGGAGGTGCACCGCCCGCCGGTTGTAGCCGAGCCCGGCCCACGCGCGGAGGACCGCGTCGAGGGAGGCGGCCGCGAGCGCGTCGACCGTCGGAAAGGCGGCCACGAAG
>DASXWX010000289.1:0-8603 GCA_036503395.1 Candidatus Limnocylindrales bacterium | reverse complement strand
ACGCCGTCAGGTCGAAATGGCCGTGCCCGCACATGTTGAACAAGATGACGCGCGACTCGCCGGCTTCTTTCGCCGCGAGGGCCTCGTCGATCGCGACGCGGATCGCGTGGGCCGACTCGGGCGCCGGAACGATGCCCTCGGTCCGGGCGAACTGGACGCCGGCGGCGAACGTCGGCCGCTGGTGGACGGCGACCGCGTCGATCACGCCTTCATCCTTGAGGAGCGAGACGAGCGGGGCCATTCCGTGGTACCGGAGCCCGCCGGCGTGGATCGGTTCGGGGATGAAGCCCGAGCCGAGCGTGTGCATCTTCACGAGCGGCGTCAGGTGGCCCGTGTCGCCGAAGTCGTAGGCGTAGGTGCCGCGCGTGAGCGAGGGAGCGGCCGCCGGTTCGACGGCGACGACCCGATACGACGCCTGGCCCCGGAGCTTCCGGCCGACGAACGGGAACGTCAGGCCCGAGAAGTTCGAGCCGCCGCCGGCGCAGCCGATGATGACGTCGGGCTCCTCGCCGGCCATCTCCATCTGGGCCAGCGCCTCCTGGCCGATCACGGTCTGGTGGAGCAGGACGTGGTTGAGCACCGACCCCAGGGAGTACTTCGTGTCGTCACGAGTCGCCGCGTCCTCGACGGCCTCGCTGATCGCGATCCCGAGCGAACCCGGGTTCTCGGCGTCCGACTCGAGGACGCCCCGTCCGTAATTGGTGGTCGGAGAGGGACTCGCGACGACCTCCGCGCCGTACGTCTCCATGAGGATGCGCCGGTACGGCTTCTGGTCGTACGAGGCCCGGACCATGTAGACCTTGACCTCGATCCCGAAGAGCGCGCCGGCGAAGGCGAGCGCGCTCCCCCATTGGCCGGCACCGGTCTCCGTCGCGATCCGCTTCGTGCCCTCCTGCTGGTTGTAGAAGGCCTGCGCGATCGCGGTGTTCGGCTTGTGGCTGCCGGCCGGGCTCACGCCCTCGTACTTGTAGTAGATGTGCGCGGGCGTATCGAGCGCCCGCTCCAGGCGGAGCGCGCGGTGAAGCGGGCTCGGTCGGTAGAGGGCGTAGGCGTCGCGAACAGGCCCGGGGATCTCGATCTCCGGCTCGGCGCTCACCTCCTGGCCGATGAGGGCCATCGGGAATAGAGGTGCGAGGTCGCCCGGGCCGATCGGCTGGCCCGTTCCGGGGTGGAGGACCGGCGGCGGCGGCGAGGGGAGGTCGGGGACGATGTTGTACCAGGCCCTCGGGATCTGGTCCTCGCTCAGCAGGAAGCGTGTCCGCGACATCTCGTCCCTCTCATCACGATTCTTGGGCGCGAGGATACGACCCTCGCGCCCGGGGGCCCTGGCTCAGTAGCCGGGCCCGCCCGAGCCGCCGTTGTTGCAGGCCGCGAGGACGAGCGGAAGGGCGATCGCCGCGATCCATGCGACGCGGCTGCGGAAGGGTCGCCAGGCGGCCGTCAATCGGTCCATGAGTCTCTCCAGTGCTGCGGGGCACTGTCTCTTACGGCGTTTCCGCGGCGCCGGATGCCCTCGCGGGCGGGTCGAAGGCGAACCGCTCGGGCTCAGGACCGTGACTGATCCGACGAGGTCGGTGTGATCGGCCCGTCCTCGGCACGCTCCGCGTCGACCGGGACGGGGCGCTCGCCGGGACCCGTGTAGATCTGTCGCGGGCGGGCGATCTTCTGCTCGGGGTCGGCGATGAGCTCGAGCCACTGGGCGATCCAGCCGGCCATTCGGGCGACCGCGAAGATCGTCGTATAGGTGTCCGGCGGGAGGCCCATCGCCTCGTAGATGAGGCCCGAGTAGAAGTCGACGTTCGGGTAGAGCTTGCGCGAGACGAAGTACTCGTCCTCGAGCGCGACCCGCTCGACGGCCAGGGCCACGTCGAGCAGCGGGTTCGTGCCCGTGACTGCGAAGACCTCCTCGGCCGTGCGCCTGATGATCTTGGCGCGCGGGTCGTAGCTCTTGTAGACGCGGTGGCCGAAGCCCATCAGCTTGCGTTCGACGCGCTTCACCGACTCGATGTAGGTCGGAACGCGATCCACGGAGCCGATCTCGTGGAGCATCCGCACGACCGCTTCGTTCGCGCCGCCGTGGAGTGGTCCGTAGAGGGCGGCGATGCCCGCGGCCGTGGCGGAGTACGGATCGACCCGCGTCGAGCCCACCGCCCGGACCGCGTTCGTGCTCGCGTTCTGCTCGTGGTCGGCCTGGAGGATCAGCAGCACGTCGACGGCACGCGTGAGGGCAGGGTCGGAGCTCTTCGCTGCCTCCGGGAACATCGCACCGAGGAGCCGGCGCGCGTAGCCGGCCTTGTCGTCCGGCGTCGGCAGCTCGAACGGACGCTCCGTCCGATGCCGGAACACGAGCGCGGCCAGCGACGCGATCGAGCCGATGAACCGCGGAACCTCGGCCTCGCGCGCGGCTTGGTCGTCGACCGCCTTCGCCTCGGGATGGTAGGCACCGAGCGCCGACCAGGCGGCCATGAGCACCGCCATCGGGTGGGCATCGACCGGGAAGGTCGCCACGAGCTCGACGATCTCGCGCGGAAGATCGGACGCGCCGGCGACGTCGAGCGCCCATCGCCTAGACGCCGCGGCGTCGGGGAGCTCGCCGTGGATCAGCAGCCAGGCGACATCAAGGAAGTCGAGGCGCTCGGCGAGCTGCTCGATCGGGTAGCCGCGGTAGCGGAGGATCCCCGCGTCGCCGTCGATGTAGGTGATCGCGCTCCGGCACGATGCCGTATTCATGAACGCGGGGTCGTAGCTCATGAGGCCGGGGTGGTCGGTGTGGGCCTCCCCGATCGAGAGGAGGTCCGTTGCCCGGATCGCGCCGTCGGCGATCGCGATCTCGTGCTCGTGGCCCGTCCGGCCGTCGCGGATCTCGAGCGCGGGAGCGGGTGTGGCGGGCGACCGGGACGTGCTCGGCGGCGGTTCGGCGATCCCTGTCTTCATGTCGGCGCTCACCTGGCTGTCGGGCGGCGGGGTCGCCGCGGGATGATGGTTCGAGGTTACCCTCGACGGCGATTTGATCTCCTCCAAGGCCCTGCTCGATCGCCGACCCGAGCTCGATCGCCGGTTCGCCGCGACGGCGGTTGCGCTCTTCCTCGCCTCGCTGACCCTCCGGCCGCAGCTGGTCGGGGCCGCGCCCCTCGTCCCGGACATCCAGGCCGACCTCGGAATCTCGCACGCCGTCGCGGGGCTGCTCGGCACGTTTCCGGTTCTCTGCATGGGCCTCTTCGCGCCGATCGCGCCGCTCATCGCCGCCCGCGCGGGGACGTCGCTCGCGGTCGCCGGCTCGGTCGCGCTGATCGGCATCGCCGGGCTGCTGCGCGCGGCGGCGTGGGACGCGGTCAGCCTCGTGGCGGGGACGGTCGCGATCGGGATCGGGATGGGCACGGCGGGAGCGCTCATGCCGGTCGTCGTCAAGGAGCGGCTCTCCTCACGGCCGCTCGGGGCGACGGTCGCCTACTCCGCGGGTCTCCAGCTCGGCGCCGCGGCGTCCGCCGCGCTCGCCGTTCCCCTCGCAGTGGGCATCGGTTCGTGGCGTGCCTCGCTCGCCGTGTTCTCCGTCGCCACGCTCCTGGTCCTCCTGCCCTGGCGCCGTTTGCTCGCCAACGGGGCGGCGCCGCCCGAGCGGCTCGTCGTCTCGAGCCTGGGCCTGACCGACCGCTCGGCGCTGGCGCTGGGTGGCGTCTTCGCGCTGTTCGGCGTCGTCTATTACGGGCTGATCGCCTGGCTGCCCGACGCGCTGGTCGAACACGGCTCGACGGCGGCGGCCGGCGGTGGCGTCGTCGGCCTCCTCAACCTGGCGTCGCTCGTCGGTGTCCTGACCGTCGGAGGCGTCGTCGGCCGCGTCGCATCGACGGCCGTGAGCGGCACGCTGCTCGCGAGTGCGTTCGCGCTTGCCGCGATCGGCTTCGTCGTCGCGCCCGGGGCGGCGCCGCTGTGGGCCCTCATCGGCGGCTACGCGAACGGCTCGCTGTTTCCGCTGCTGCTCGCGCTGCCGCCCCGGATAGCGGCGGACCCGCCGGCCGTCGCGCGGCTGTCGGCCACCATGCTCGGCATCGGCTACACGATCGCCGCGATCAGCCCGATCGGCCTCGGCGCGGTCCGCGACGCGACCGGCAGCTTCTCGGTCAGCCTGTCGCTCCTGGCGGTCGCGGGTGTCGCCTTCGCGCTCGCGCTCGCCGTCGTGCTCCGCCGAACCCAGACCACGGCCGAGCCTTCTGCCGCGGGCGCCTGAGGACCCGTGCCGGGAAAATACTTGCGCGAACGCAGGCGGATCGGCGAGACTGCGCCCGATGCGCCGGAACCACCTCATGTACGAGGCGAAGCAGAAGCTCTGGCGGCCCAGCCGGAAGGCTCGGCCCTGGGGCTCTGACGGCGTGTAGCAGACACGACCGAAACGGGCCTCCGGGCGCGGAGGCTCCGAGGGCCGCGGACACATCGGTGACCGCGGCTCTTTTGATTCGTACGCGGATCGACCCTCCGTCCGGCAGGCCCTCCAGGTGGAGGGCAACGAATGACCACGATCGTCTTCGGGGACGGACCGCTGGGGCGCGCCATCGCCGCCGGGCTCGACCCGGGTGCCGAACGGCCACGACTCCTCGGCCGCCCGATCCCCGGGCGGCACGATCCGGAAGACCTCTCGGAGATCGACCTCGCGATCGACGCCTCGACCGGACCAGCGGTCCTCGGCAATGTCGCCCAGGCGGCGGAGGCAGGTTGCCGGCGGTTCGTGATCGCGACCACCGCGTGGGCGGACGATCGGGAGCGCGTCGAACGCGTCCTCGTCGATCACGGGTCCGCCGCGGTCGTCGCGGCGAACTTCAGCCTCGGCGCGGCGATCCTTGCCCGCCTGGTCGAGGAGACGGCGGACGCCCTCGGGCGTGCCGGCGGCTTCGAGCCGTTCATCCTCGAGTGGCACCGGCGCGGCAAGCGGGACCGCCCGTCGGGGACCGCCCTCGGCCTCGCCGACCGGATCAGCGCGACCGCCCAGGACACCGCGGACCTCGAAATCGTTTCTGTTCGCGCCGGGGCGTCGCCCGGGATGCACGTCGTCGGGTTCGACTCGGCGGGCGAGACCCTCGAGCTCCGGCTGACCGCCCGGGATCGAAACGCCTACGTCGCGGGCATCGCGGTCGCCGCCCGCTGGCTTCGTGCGGGCACTCGCCAGCCCGGCATCCATCCATTCGACCGCGTCGTCGACGACCTCCTCCGCGTGCCCGCGCGGAGGAAAACGGTCGCCTGAGGCCCAGTGAAAGAGAGGAAGCACGTCATGATCCGCATCGCCCGAACCGCGACCACGAGCCGGCCAGCGCTCCGCGGAGCGCTCACCGCGCTCGTCACGCCCTTCACGCCCGAGGGCGAGCTCGATGAGCCCGCCTTCCGACGCCTCGTCGCGCGCCAGGTCGTCGAGGGCATCGACGGCCTCGTGCCGCTCGGCACGACCGGCGAGAGCCCGACGCTCAGCGCGGAGGAACGCGACCGCCTCATCGCGGCCACCGTCGACGTCGTCGCCGGCGGCCCATCCCGGCACCGCGTCCCGGTCGTTGCCGGCACCGGCACGAACGACACCAGGGCGACGATCGGGATGACCCGCCGGGCGGCGGGGCTCGGGGCCGACGCCGCGCTCGTCGTCACTCCCTACTACAACCGGCCCGACCAGCGCATGCTGCTCGCGCACTTCCTGGCGGTCGCCGACGAGGGCGACCTTCCGATCGTCGTCTACAACGTCCCGTCGCGGACCGGCACGAACGTCGAGGCGGACACGTTCCTGCGGCTCGCCGAGCACCCTCGCGTCGTGGCCGTGAAGGAGGCGTCCGGGAACCTCGACCAGATCGCCCGGATCTGCCGCGACCGGCCGCGCGACGTCGCGGTCCTCGCCGGCGACGACGCCTGGACACTGGCCGTGCTCGCGATGGGTGGCGACGGCGTCGTGTCGGTCGCGTCGAACGAGATCCCGGGCCAGATGGCCGAGCTGTGCGCGGCGGGTCGAGCGGGTGACTTCGAGACCGCCCGCCGCCTCCACGCCCGCTGGCTGCCGCTGTTCGGCGCGAACTTCCGCGGGGCGCCCAACCCGGTCCCCGCCAAGGCAGCGCTCGCGCTGATGGGACTCCTGCCCTCCGACATGACGCGCCAGCCGCTCCTGTCGCTCGACGACGCCGTCCGTGATCGCCTGGCCGACACGCTCCGCTCCGTCGGCCTGCTCCCGTCGCCGGCGCGGGTGGCGGAGGCGGTGGCATGACCGCGTTCGACATCGCGTCGCGAGCGGAATACCCGCCCGCCGAACCGGACATCCTTGGCGAGCTCGACTCGGGGCTTCGGCGGGCCGCGTGGCCGGATCCGGCGGCGCTCGACGGCTGGCGAATCGACGCGTCGGTCCGCGGGGCCATCCTCGATCGCTTTCGGGACCGGACCAACCGCGAGTGGGCAATCGACGATGCGTTCCGGTTTCGGGACCGCGTCGGGCTGCCGACGAAGGCCCTCTCGGATCCGACCTGGCGCGTCGTCCCGGGCGGCACGAGCATCCGTGCGGGTGTCTATCTCGGCCCGGGCGTCGTCGTGATGCCGCCGTCGTTCGTGAACGTCGGCGCCTGGATCGGATCCGGGACGATGGTCGATTCGCACGTCCTCGTGGGCTCGAGCGCCCAGATCGGGGCGGACGTCCACCTCGCCGCGGGCGTCGTCATCGGCGGCGTCCTCGAGCCGGCCGGCGCGCGGCCGGTCATCGTCGAGGACGGCGCGTTCGTCGGCGCGGGCGCACAGCTCCTCGAGGGCGTCCTCGTCGGGGCGCGAGCCGTGATCGCGGCCGGTGTCACGCTCACCGGCACCTCGACGCTGTACGACCTCGTCGCGGAGCGGGTCACGGTCGGGACACCCGATCGACCGCTCGTGGTGCCGGCGAACGCGGTCGTCGTGCCGGCGAGTCGGGCTGTCGAAGGCGCCTTCGCACGAGCCCACGGGCTCTCGGTCGCGGTTGCGATGGTCGTCAAGCATCGGGACGCCCGAACCGATGCGCGAACGGCGCTCGAGGAGGCGCTCCGATGAGCGCCGAGCCCGTTCCCGCGGGCGAGGAAGGACCGGCCCGGCGCGGGCGTCCGCGGGCCCGCAACGAGATCGTCCGGGCCGGAACGGTGGCGGGTGTCGACCCCGAGACCCTGGCGACCCGGTTCGGGACGCCGCTCTATGTCTACGACCTCGACGTCGTCGAGCGGCAGGTTCGTTCGCTCGCTGATGCTCTCCCGCCCTCGGTCGACCTCGCCTATGCGGTCAAGGCGAACCCGGCGCTCGGCGTGGTCGCCCACATCGCATCGCTCGGCCTCGGCGCGGACGTGGCCTCGGGAGGCGAGCTCGAGGCCGCGCTCGCGGCCGGCGTCCCGCCGGAGAGGATCGTCTTTACCGGCCCCGGCAAGCGAGGCGACGAGCTGCGGCTCGCAGTCCGCGCCGGAATCCGGGCCGTCACCGTCGAGTCCCTGGGCGAGCTCGAGCGGCTCGCTCTGATCGCCGCGGCCGAGAACCGGCGGGTGCGAATCCTCCTTCGTGCGGCCGTGTCGCCGGAGGCCAGGCTCGAGCGGGTCCGCCTCGTCGGTGACGACGGCGCGGGCAAGTTCGGGCTGGGCGCGGACGAGCTTCGTCGCGCCGCCGAGCGGGCCATTCGGTCGACCGACCTAGAGCTGCTCGGGCTCCATGCCTTCGGTGCCTCGAACGTCCTCGACGCGGCCGCACTTGCGGACCACGTCGCGATCACCGTCGCGATGGCAGCCCGCATCGCACACGATGTCGGGTTCCCGTTGCGGCTCGTCGACGTGGGCGGCGGGATCGGCATCCCGTACGAGGCGCACGAGGAGTCGTTCGACCTTGTCGGCTTCGGGCGTCGGCTGGCCGAGCTCGCGGCCGGGTGGGCGGACGATCCAGCGCTCCGCGGCGTGCGGCTGCTCCTCGAGCCCGGGCGTTTCCTCGTCGGGCCGGCGGGCGCCTACCTGACCCGGGTCGTCGATCGCAAGACGCTCGACGGCCGGGAGGTCGTCATCGTCGACGGCGGGATCCACCACCTCGTCCGGCCGGCGCTCGTCGGCCAGGAGCACCGCGTCCGCCGCTTCAAACGGCCGAGCAGCGGGCCTGCACGCTTCTCGCCGGTCACGATCGCCGGTCCGCTCTGCTCGGGCCTCGACGTGCTCGCAACCGAGGCGATGATCCGGACGCCGGAGGTCGGCGATCTTGTCGCGGTCCTCGACGTCGGCGCGTACGGCTTCACCGAGTCGATGCCGTTCTTCCTCTCGCACCCGTTGCCGGCGGAGGTCGCCGTCCGCGGCGGCGAGGCGGCGCTCCTGCGGCCCCGGCTCGAGCCCTCCACGGTCCTCGGCTGGCAGCGGCTGCCGGTGTGGACGAAGGACGCGGTCGGCTAGACTGGGGCCCTCCCGAGCGGGAGTAACTCAGTTGGCAGAGTGTCTGCTTCCCAAGCAGAATGTCGCGGGTTCGAATCCCGTCTCCCGCTCCATTTCCCCTCGGTGAGCACAGAGGCAGCACGCGCACCTGGAGGGCGCCGCCTCCCGGGGCGAGCATGGCGAACCCGGGGGCCGAGCGGACTCGACCCCCGGATCCATCCGTCTCAGTGCTTG
>DASXWX010000288.1:0-2091 GCA_036503395.1 Candidatus Limnocylindrales bacterium | reverse complement strand
GTCGCGGTCATGCAGGTCGGCGGCGTCCTCGCCCAGTTCGGCCCGCCGGCCGAGATCCTCGCCAGCCCCGCGTCCGAGTTCGTCGCCCGGTTCGTCGGCACGGATCGCGGGCTCAAGCGGCTGTCGCTGGCCCGGGTCGGCGACCTGCCCGGCCGGTCGCCGGTCACCGCGCGGCCGGGGGACGCGGCCGGCCCCGCCCGGGCGAGGATCCTCGCCGATCCGTTCCCCTACCTCCTGCTCGTGGACGACGCGGACCGGCCGATCGGCTGGGTCGACCAGGCCGACGTCGGCAACGACGGCGGCCTCGGTGCCGACGACGCAATCCCGATGTCGCCGCTCCTCAACCGCCGAACGACGCTCAAGGACGCGCTGTCGCTGCTCATCGAAGCCGACGTCCAGGCCGGGATCCTCGTCGACCGGGACGGACGGGTGGCCGGCATCGTCACCGCGGGGATGATCATGGACTGGGTCCGCGAGCAGGGGCGTGGCGAGGAGGACGGCGTCGACGCGGCGAGGCTAGACGAGACCGCAGCCGCGGCCGCGCGCGCCTGACGATGCTCGACTGGGGCTGGATCGCTGACCACCTGCCGCAGCTCGCGTTCCGCACGGGCCAGCATCTCGAGCTCACCGCGATCGCCCTCGCGGTCGGCTTCGCGATCTCGTTCGCCGTCGGCGTCGCCGCTGCCCGGTGGCGTCCGCTCTACCCGCCGGCGGCGGCGATCGCCGGGATCGTCTTCACGATCCCGAGCCTGGCCCTGTTCGCGGCGTTCGTACCGATCACCGGGCTGACGATTCTGACCGCCGAGATCCCGCTCGTGCTCTACACCCTCGTGATCCTGCTCCGGAACGTCGTCGCCGGGTTCGATGCCGTGCCGTCGGACGTCCTCGAGGCCGCCGACGGGATGGGCTTCACCCGGACGCGCCGCCTCGTCCGGATCGAGCTGCCGCTCGCCGTTCCACTGATCGTGGCCGGGCTGCGCGTGGCGAGCGTGTCGACGATCGGCCTCGTCTCGATCACCGCGATCCTCGGCGACGCCCTCGGCGGGCTCGGCTTCTTCATCTACGAAGGCATGACCCGGTTCTTCCTGACCGAGATCGTCGTCGGCGCGGTCCCGACGATCGTCCTCGCCCTCGCCGCGGACCGGTTCTTCCTGTGGCTCCAGCGAGCGATCACCCCGTGGTCGGGCCGGGCGCGCACTGCGGGCGCGGCATGACGTTCGTCGGCGTCACCGTGGCCTGGCTCACCGACCCGGCGAACTGGCAGGGACCGAGCGGCATCCCGTCCCGGGTCGTCGAGCACCTCGCCCTGTCGGCGGCCGCGCTCCTCATCGCGACCGCGATCGCGCTACCGGCAGGGCTCGCGGTGGGGCACGCACGGCGCGGTCAGGGCGTATCGGTCGGGCTGGCGACCGTCGGCCGGGCGATCCCCTCGTTCGCCCTGATGGGCCTCGTGCTGCCGAGCTTCCAGGCGATCGATCCCGCGAACGGCTTCACGACCTACCCGACGCTGTTCGCGATGGCCGCGCTCGCGATCCCGCCGATACTCGTCAACACCCTGACGGGGATCCGCGAGGTCGACGCCGACCTCGTGGAGGCGGCCCGCGGGATGGGCTTCACCGAAGCCGCGCTGCTGGGGCGCGTCGAGGTCCCGCTCGCACTGCCGGTGATCCTCGGCGGGTTCCGGTCGGCGACCGTCCAGGTGATCGCGACGACGACCCTCGGCGCGATCCTCGCCTACGGCGGCCTCGGCCGCTACATCATCGACGGCATTGCCCAGCGCGACGACGGGATGCTCTACGGCGGCGTGGTTCTCGTGGCGGTCCTGGCGGTGGGGGCCGAGGCGGTCCTGGCCGGCCTCCAGCGGCTCGCGGGAGGCCGATCCGGAGAGCCGATTCGCGCGAATACCTGACGCGGTTCGGTCACAGACCGGCTGCTATGGTTGCCGCCCGCTCCGACCCCACACGCGGAGCAGATTGGAGGAACGTACCCATGCGGATCAGCCGCACGCTCGCCCTCGGGGCGTCGGTGCTGGCGCTTGTCTTGAGCGCCTGCTCGACGGGAGGGGGCAGCAGCGCGCCGTCGAGCTCGGCG
>DASXWX010000287.1:0-3608 GCA_036503395.1 Candidatus Limnocylindrales bacterium | reverse complement strand
GAGGTCCTCATGGTCATCATCCTCATCGACCAGCAGGACCTCAAGACCGTCCCGCTCGCGTTCTACGAGGCGATGCGGACGCAGGGCGGCTACACCGAGGTCCAGTACGGCGTGATCGCCGCGATGGGCGTGCTCTACCTGCTCCCGGTGATGCTCGTCTTCTTCGGCGCCCGCCGGCTGATGGTCCGGGGGCTCATGAACAGCACGAGGGGCCTGTAGATGGCACGAGTCGAGTACGACGAGGTCTGGAAGCAGTTCGTCGGCCAGGCCGAGGGCGCAGCCGCCGTTCGGGGCCTGTCGCTCGACGTGGCCGACGGCGAGCTGCTCGTCCTGCTCGGCCCGTCGGGCTGCGGCAAGACCACGGCGCTCCGGATGCTGGCCGGGCTCGAGGACCCCGACAAGGGCGACATCCGGATCGGCGGCAACAGCGTGGTCGACCTCGAGCCGAAGGACCGCGACGTCGCCCTCGTCTTCCAGAGCTACGCCCTCTACCCGCACCACTCGGCCCGCGACAACATCGGCTATCCGCTCAAGGTCCGCCGCATCTCACGCGAGGAGCAGGACCGCCGGATCGATCGGGTTGCGGACATGCTCGGGATCAAGCACCTGCTGCCGCGCCGGCCGTCGCAGCTGTCCGGCGGCGAGCAGCAGCGGGTGGCGCTCGCCCGGGCGATCGTCCGCGAGCCGCAGGTCTTCCTCATGGACGAGCCGCTCTCGAACCTCGACGCCAAGCTCCGCGTCCATACCCGGACCGAGCTCAAGGCGCTCCAGCGCGACCTCGGGACCACGACGATCTTCGTGACCCACGACCAGGCCGAGGCGATGAGCCTCGCCCATCGGATCGCCGTGCTCAGCGCGGGCGAGCTGCAGCAGGTCGGCACGCCCGACGAGGTCTATGACCATCCGGCCAACCTGTACGTGGCCGAGTTCATCGGCAGCCCGCCGATGAACCTGCTCGAGGCGCGCCGCGAGGGCGACGAGCTCGTCGTCGCCGGGGGCTGGCGGCTGCCGACACCGGCGCTCAACGGGAGCGGCGGCAACGGCAGCGGTCACGACGCCGAGATCACCGTCGGGCTTCGACCCGAGGCGATCGAGATCGCCGCGGACGGCCAGCCGGCCGAGGTCCAGACGGTCGAGCCGTTCGGGAGCGAGGTGATCGTCGACGTCCGGATCGACGGCCAGGCGATCAAGCTGCGGACGGCACCCGACGTGCGGCCGGCGCCCGGCTCGACCGTCCACCTGCGCGCCGATCGCGACGACATCCGGGTCTTCGACCGCTCGACCGGCACGGCGATCCATTGACCGGCGGTCTGCCGCCGGCCGAGCTCGGTGCGCCACCGGACCTCGTGCTCGAGGGCCGGTTCGTCGAGGCCGACCTCCAGCGCTACGCCCACGTCCCGTTCGAGCTCCCGCGCGGGGTCCGCCAGATCCACGTCGCCTACACGTACAGCGACCGGATCGACTCGGATCCCCTGGTCGGAGGCGGCAACACGCTCGACATCGGGCTGTTTGACCCGCGCGGGATCGAGCCCGGCAGCCGCGGGTTCCGCGGCTGGAGCGGCAGCCACAAGGACGACTTCGTCGTCGGCGAGGACTGGGCCACGCCGCCGTATCTCGCGGGGCCGATGACGCCCGGGACGTGGCACGTCCTGCTCGGGCCGTACAAGGTGGGCCCGCGTGGCTGCGACTGGCGGGTCGAGATCCGGTTCGATCCCGGGCTGGCGCCGCCGGAGCGCGACCTCGTCCGCACGGGGGAGCCCGTGCGGCCGACGCTGCCGTCTGCGCGAGCGGGCTGGTACCGCGGCGACCTCCATTGCCACACCCGCTACTCGGACGGCGATTCGTGGCCGGCCGAGATGCTCCACGCCGGCGCCGAAGCCGGCCTCGACTTCCTGGGCGTGACCGATCACAACCAGGTGGGCCACCACGCCGAGTACGGCCCCGGCGGGAACGGCCGGCCGGTCGTCGTCCCGGGCGTCGAGGTGACGACCTACCACGGCCACTGGAACGCCTGGGGCACCGACCGCTGGTGGGAGTTCCGGACGCCGAAGGCGGAAGCCGTGGAGGCTGCGATGCGCTCGGCGGTCGCGGGCGGCGCGTTCGTGAGCGTCAACCACCCGAAGCCCCTCGGCCCGCCGTGGGAGTACCCCGAGATCACGGCGATGCAGGCGGTCGAGGTCTGGAACGGCCCGTGGCCCGGGATCAACAGCATCGCCCTCGAGTTCTGGGAGAGCCGGCTCCTCCGCGGCGAGCGCCTCGCCGCGGTCGGCGGCAGCGACACCCACAACCTCCGCTCGGTCGATCCCGACCGGCGGCACGGCCGTGGGCTCGGTACGCCGACGACCTGGGTCCAGGCGGGCGACACGCTCACGGCGGCCTCGGTCGTCGCCGCCATGCGCGCCGGCCGGACGTTCGTCTCCGCGACACCCGCCGGCCCGCAACTCTACCTCGACCGAGACGGTGGCGGCGTGGCCGTGGCAGGTCGCGGCGGCGGGGGAGCGGCCGTGCTGGTGATCGTGGACGGGCAGGTCTCGTCGGCCGAGGCCGTCCCGGCGACGTCCGAAGACGAGTGGTCTACGGCGATGGCGCTCCCTCGCGGCGCCCGGTATGTCCGGGCCCAGGTGGTCGACGCAGCAGGCAACCTCCTTGCGCTCACGAGCCCCATCTGGCTCGACGCCGGCAGGTGACGCGACGGCCTTGACGCTGGTTCATATTTGGTTCACGCTGCGTCCCGCGGACGGGGGAGTCGGGCACCCTGAGGAGGCTTGCGATGGCGGGTTCGAGGCGTCTTGCGGCGCTGATCGCGGTCGGTGCGATCGTCGGTGGCTGCGTGCCCGGCAGCGGGGTCGCCTCGCCGGCCGCCTCGGCACCCGCTAGCCAGGCGCCATCGGTCGCGCCGTCGACCGCGTCGAGCGCCTCGGCCCCGGCTTCGGCCGCCGTCTCGAGCGCCCCGAGCTTCGATACCTCGACGCCGATCACGCTCACCGAGTGGGACACGGAATCGGAGGCCGGCCCGTCCGGCGAGATGGACGCCCTCAACGACGCGTTCCACCAGAAGTATCCGAACGTCACGATCAAGCGGACGTCGAAGTCATTCGACGACTACGTCGCGACGATCAAGCTCGCCGCCTCGGCGCCCGACGCGCCGGACGTCTACCAGGGCAACGAGGGCTACTCGGTGGACGCGGCACTCGTGAAGGCCGGCCTCATCGTTCCGCTCGACGACTACGCCAAGGCCTACGGCTGGGACACCCGGTTCGGCTCGGCGCAGACGCTCGACGTCCTCCGCTGGTCGAACGACGGGACGCAGTGGACGCAGGGCCCGCTGTGGGGCGTCGCCCAGAAGGCCGAGGTCCTCGGCGTCTTCTACAACAAGGACCAGCTCGGAAAGCTCGGGCTCCAGGTGCCGACGACGTTCGCCGACTTCGAGGCCTCGATGGACGCGGCCAAGGGTGCCGGCGTCTCGCCGATCCTCGTCGGCGGCCTCGACGGTTGGCCGCTCGGCCACGTCTTCATGATGCTCCAGGCCCAGACCGAGGATCCCAAGGCGATCGCGAACTGGACGTTCGCGGTTCCGGGCTCGACCTTTGACGACCAGGGCACGCAGC
>DASXWX010000286.1:0-6295 GCA_036503395.1 Candidatus Limnocylindrales bacterium | reverse complement strand
CCGACGAGCCGCCGGCGAGCGCGATGAAGCCGCGAATCTGCGATACGAGCCGGCTGGCCCCGGCCTGGTCCTTCGGGGCGATGAGGACGCCACCCGTCGGGTTCGCGCCGTCATGGTCGACCACGAAGGCGGTCTCCCCGATCCAGCCGAGCGCGGCGCCCCAGCCGCCGAGCAGGGCGACGGCCTGGTCGAGCCGGGCGAAGGTGTCGCCGCCGGCTCTGCCCGCACTCGTCCGGGCCGTATCGATCGCCTTCCGCAGGGAGGCCCCGAGATCGTTCTGGTCGACGACCGCGAGGGCCGTGGCGGGGATGTGTGCGGTCAGCGTCGAGGCCGCGTTCGAGGAGACGGCGGCGGCGGCGGTGTGAGGCATCGCGGCGCGCATCGTCAGTGCATCGCCGTCGGCGCGGAGCGAGCCGGCGAACCAGTCGGGCACGTCGGCGACGAGCTCAGGCGGGATCGTCGGAGCGGCCGACCTGACGAGGCTCATCGCCCAGTCGAGATAGCGCCGGAGATCGACGTAGACGAGACCGAGCCGGCTGTCGTCGACCTTCGCGATCGCGTTCGTGAACCGGTCCACCGTCGGCAGGCCGTTGGCGCCGGCGCGATCGATCGCCGCCTTCACCGAGGCCGCGTCGCCGAGGAGGAGGGCGCCGTTTCGGACGGCCGCCGCGCCGTGAGCATCGACGAGCAGGTCGCCGCCCGCGTACGTCTGGGTCTGGACGGCAGCGGAGCCCTCGGCCGACACCTTCTCGAGCCACGCCAGCGCCGCCGCGTCATCCTTCGAGGAGATCGCGACGAGCCCGCTGGCGTCGCCGGGGCCGTTCGCTGACGGGTCCGGCAGGTTGGCGACGCCGCCGGCGATCTCGCCGGCAAACCAGGGCCGGATCTCCGAGCTGAAGTCATGCTTCCCGTCGGTCGCGTCGCGGAGGATCCGGTCCCACGTCTCGGCGAGCTTGTCGTCGAGGATCGACTGGTCGGCGAAGCCCGGGAAGTGGGCGAGGAAGTTGCCGAGCTGCTGGCGCTGGTCACCGGGCAGATCGAGCCGGACCTCGGCATACGCGACGGTGTCGGTTGGCATCCAGCGCGCAAGCGTCGTGGCGCCGGACTGGCCGGCGAGGAACCAGGCGCCCGCAGCAGACGCCGAGATCACGAGCGCGACCACGACGAGCGCGATGGCCCAGCGAAGGCCGAAGCGACCGGCCGGGCGCGAGATCGGCGCAGGCGTCGAGGCGGGCTGGCCAGTCGTCGGGTCGAGCTCCTCGATCATCGGTTCGGTCATCCGTCCACCCCTCCCTAGCCGCGCCCGATCATCGTTCGCATGGCGGCCGTGCGACGGCCGCCGCCGCTCAGCTGTTTCATCAGCTTCTGCATCTCGCCGAACTGCTTGATCAGCCGGTTGACGTCCGGCAGCGAGGTCCCCGACCCGGCCGCGATCCGCCGGCGGCGTGAGCCGTTGATGACGTTCGGATCGCGGCGCTCGCGGGGCGTCATGGACCGGATGATGGCCTCGACGCGGCCGAGCTCGCCGTTGTCGGCCGCGTCCTGCGCCTGGCGCGCGAGCCCGCCCATGCCGGGGATCATCGAGACGACCTGCCCGATCGGGCCCATTCGCTGAACCTGCTGGAGCTGCTCGAGCATGTCCTCGAGGGTGAAGCTCGCCTTCCGGAGCTTCTCCTCGAGCTTCGCCGCCTGCTGCGCGTCGACGACCTCCTGGGCGCGTTCGACGAGGGTCAGGACGTCGCCCATGCCGAGGATCCGCCCGGCCAGGCGGTCGGGGTGGAAGGGTTCGAGGCCGTCGAGCTTCTCGGCGGTCCCGAGGAACTTCACGGGCAGTCCGGTCACGGCCCCGATCGAGAGCGCCGCGCCGCCGCGTGCGTCGCCGTCGATCTTGCTCAGAACGAGCCCGGTCAGCGGGACGACCGCCGCGAACGCCTCGGCGACGGCGACGGCCTCCTGGCCGGTCATCGCGTCGACGACGAGGAGCGCCTCGGTCGGCTCGACCGCGCGGGCGACGTCGGCGATCTCGGCCATGAGCGCCTCGTCCACGGTCTGCCGGCCGGCCGTGTCGACGATGACAGTGTCCCGGACCTGGCGGCGGGCCTCGGCCACGCCGTCGCGAACGATCTCCACGACGGCCGTCCCACCCGCGGGCCGGTGGACGGGCACATTGAGCTGGCGGCCGAGCGTCTCGAGCTGCTCCGCGGCGGCCGGCCGGTACGGGTCCGCGGCGACCAGCAGCGGTCGCCGACCCTGCCGGATCACCTGCCGCGCGAGCTTGGCCGCCGTCGTCGTCTTGCCGGCGCCGTTGAGGCCCGCCAGCAGCACGACTGCCGGGTTTCCCGAGAGGTGGAACGTCCGGTCGCCCTGTGAGAGGAGCGCGACGAGCTCGTCGTGGACGATCTTCACGACCTGCTGACCGGCGGTCAGGCTGCCGATGACCTCGGCCCCGACCGCCTTTTCGCGAACCCGCGCCACGAAGTCCTTGACGACCCGGAAGTTCACGTCGGCCTCGAGCAGCGCGAGGCGGACCTCGCGCATGGCGACGTCGACGTCGGCCTCGGAGACGCGGCCGCGGCCGGTGAGGCTGTCCAGCGTGCGCCGGAGGCGCTCGCTCAGAGTGTCGAACACGAGTGGGTAGTCAGCTCCGATCGGGCTTATGGGCCGGCGGACGGCGCACGGCCGGGTGGTGCGCGGGTTCTGGCGACACCGTCGGACGCTGAGTGTAGCCGACCGTCGGGGGCATCTCGCGAGCGGGTCAGGCCGCCGATTCGAAAAGGGCCGCGACGAAGGCGTCGGGATCGAAAGGCAGGAGGTCGTCGACGTCCTCCCCTACCCCCACGAACCGGACCGGGACGCCGAGCTGGTCCTCGATCGCGAAGACGATCCCGCCCTTGGCGGTCGAATCGAGCTTCGTGAGCACGATGCCGGTCAGCCCGACCGACTCGTGGAAGGCCCTGGCCTGGGCCAGCCCGTTCTGTCCGGTCGTCGCGTCGAGGACGAACAGCGTCTCGACCTCCGCGCCGGGCAGGCGCTTGTCGACGATCCGCCGGATCTTCGCGAGCTCCTCCATGAGATTCGCCCGGGTGTGGAGGCGGCCGGCCGTGTCGACGAGGACGATGCCGGCCCCCCGGGCGACGGCGGCGTCGAGCGCGTCGTACACGACCGCACCGGGATCCGCGTCCGGATGATGGGCGACGACGTCCACGCCGACCCGCTCGCCCCAGGCCCGGAGCTGCTCGATCGCGGCGGCCCGGAACGTGTCGGCGGCGGCGAGCAGGACACGAACGTCGTCGGCCTGCTCCCGCGCCGCGAGCTTGCCGATGGTCGTGGTCTTGCCGGTTCCGTTGACGCCGACGATCAGCACCACGGCCGGCCGTTCGTGCGTTCGCCCCCGGTCGATTCGCCAGCCGGGATCACGCGGGAGGAGGCGTCGGGCGAGCTCGGCCCGAACGGCCTGCTCGCCACCAGCAGGGCCGCGCTCGCGCTGTGCCGCCTCGACGACCTCCATCGCGAGGGCCGGACCGACGTCGCCCGCAATCAGGGTCTCCTCGACCTCCTCCCAGTCCGGCGCCTCGCCGGGCCCGAAGAAGCCACGCAGGCGGGCCATGAACCCACCGCGCGACCGCCCGAGGCCGAGCTCGAGGCGATCGGCATCGGTCTCGGTTCGGGTTTCAGGCTCGGGCTCGGGCTCGACGACGGCGCCGTCCGGCAGCGCCGCCGGCGCATCCAGGTCGGTCTGGGCGTCGCCCGCGTCCGCCTCGATGTCGCGACGGCGGAAGAAGCGCATCACCCGCCGACCGACACCGGCTCGGGCGACCGGCGCCTGGCGGCGATCTCGCGTGCCTCCTCGAGCCGGAGGCTGATGACCCGGCTGACGGAGTCGTCTCCGACCGTCACGCCGTAGAGCGCGTCGGCCGCCTCGATGGTGCCGCGGTTGTGGGTGATGACGACGAACTGGATCCGGTCCGCGAGCCCGCGGAGGGCCTCGGTGAACCGGCCGACGTTCGCCTCGTCGAGTGCCGCGTCGACCTCGTCGAGGACGCAGAACGGGACAGGCCGGACCTCGAGCATCGCGAACAGGAGGGCGACCGCGGTCAGGGCCCGCTCGCCGCCCGAGAGCATCGCCAGCGCCTGGGGCTTCTTGCCCGGCGGCCGGGCCACGATCTCGACGCCCGTCGAGCCGAGGTCGTCCGGGTCGGTAAGGCTCAGCTTCGCGAAGCCGCCGCCGAAGAGGTGGCGGAAGCGCGCGTCGAAGGTCGTCTCGAGCGCCCGGAACGTCGCAGCGAACTGGCCGCTGATCATCGTCTCGAGCTCCTCGATGAGGCGGCGCGTCCGGCCGATCGCCTCGCGCAGGTCGCGGCCCTGGTTCTCGAGAGCGGCCAGCCGGTCGCGGACCTCGGCGTACTCCTCCACCGCGAACGGGTTGCCTGCGCCGAGCTCGTGATAGCGGCGGCGGAGCATGGCGAGCCGGGCATCCGACGGTGCATCAGCGGCCGGCGCCAGGGTCGCCCACCCGGTCGCGGCCGCCGCGAGCGCTCGCTCGAGTCGGCCGCGCGTCTCCACCGTGAGTGGCTCGTCGGCGAGCGGCTCGTCGCCCGACTGGGCGTCGACGGGCGCCGTCTCGTCGGGCTGTGGGGCATGTGGATCCGGTTCCGGCCCGAGGACGCCCAGCCCGATCGGACCGAGTGCGGCGAGGTCGACGAGCACGGCCTCGCGGAGTGCCTCGAGCCCGAGCCGGGCCTCGAGATCGGCAACGTCGGCCGCACGCAGCGTCTCGTCCGCGCTCCTGAGGGCGTCGCGGAACCCGTGGACCTCGGCGTCCGCGACCCGAAGCCGCTCGCGCGCGTCGACATCGGCCGCCCGCTGCTCCTCGAGCGTCGCCCGCGCCGCCGCGACCGCCGCCTCGGCTTCGGCGACCGCGCGCTCCGTCGCCCCGGCCTGCTCGCCGAGTGCCCGGGCACGCTGCTCGAGCTCGACGAGCGCGGCGTCGGCGGCCTCCGCATGGGCGGTCGCGATCGACGCCGTCGCCTCGGCCCGAGCCTTGGCGGCCTCGGCACTCCTTCGCGAGGCGTCCAGCTCCCCGAGCCGTGCCGCCAGCCGGTCGCGGCGTTCACGCAGGGCGGCGGCGCGGTCCTCCCATGCGCGGAGCGCATCGTCCGGACCCGGGTCGGCCTCCTCCCGGCTCGCGCGGTCGCCGGAGGCGGCATCGACGCGTGACGAGCCCTCGAGCGCCGCGATGGCGGACCTGGCCTGCTCGACGTCGGCGCGCAGCCGCTCAGCCTGTGTCGCCTGCCACGCGGCCTCGCGGATGGATGCCTCCAGCGCGCGTTCGGCCACGCGGGCGGCGTCGTCCGCGCCTCGGCGCGCCTCGGTCGCCTCGCGCTCGCCGCTCGCCGCGGCGATGACCTTCGCCCGGGCTTGCGCCACCCGCTCCCCGGCGTCCCGGAGCTCACGCTCGCCAGCCTCGAGCCCGGCCCGGACCTGTGCCAGCGCAGCCTCGAGCCGTCCGACCTCGGCGCGGCGCTCCAGCACGTCGTCCGCGGCTCCGAGCGCGACACCGACGGCGTCAACGAGAGCGCGGCCATCGAGCGTGACCGCCAGCCATCCCGCCGGCAGTGAGGGCTGGATCCGAAGTGCGGCCTCCAGATCCGGCAGCCAGACCGTCCGCGCAAGCAGGACCTGGGCCGCGCCGAGTGGGTCGCGGCGGACCGCGGCCGCGAGGTCGCCTCCGCCGACCTGCGCCACCCGCTCGCGAAGCGCCTTCACGGCTCGATCGCTCGCGTCACCGCCGGCGGCGGCGCCCAGTCCATCGGCGACGATGACGTGACCGCGTTCCCGAGCGATGCGCGGCACCGCGTCGCGGGAGACCACGTAGCCCCGTGCCCGCTCGCCCAGGACACGTTCCACGGCCGCCCGGAACCGGTCCTCGATCAGCAGCTCCTCGTCGACGCGGCGGCCGCCGACGCGGCGGGCCTCGCGGGCGATCCCGCGGGTCTCCTCCTCGCGGATCGCGGCGGTGAGGGCCTCGAGCCGGCCCGCGATCGCGGCCGCGCGTTCGCGTTCGGCCGTCGCCACGGCGGTGGTCGCGGCGAGCGCGGATTCGGCCGTTGCGAGGCCGGCCCGTGCCGTCTCGTGGGCCTCCGCCGCGGCGGCATGCGCGTCGAGCGCGTCGGCCGCGCGCGCCCGTGCATCGGCGGCAGCCGCCTCGAGCTCGGCTCGCCTGGTCCAGGACGCCACGGCCGCGGCCGTCGCCTCGGACGCTCGTCGTTCGGTATCGGCCAGGCGTCGGCGCGCG